>CALBHZ010000131.1 GCA_937892815.1 uncultured archaeon
TAACGGCGAGCCCTGGCTCGGAGAAGGACAGGATAAAGGAGGTATGCGAAAATCTATACATCGAGAAAATTGAAGTGAGAGATGAAGAGGACGAGGACGTAAAGCCGTACGTCGTTCCGGTTAAGATAGAGTGGAAGAAGGTATCCTTGCCGGATGAATATAAGGAAATAAGGAAGGTCTTAAGGGAGATGCTTAGGAGGAGAATTGAATGGCTACTAACTAACGAATTCATCTACGATAAGGAACCATCTAAAAAAGACATACTTGATTTAATGGAGAGGTTGAGCGATAAGATAGAGAAGGGGGAGAAGCTAGGGTCTTATTACGAGGCGATAAGCCAAGCATCGGCGGCGATGGCCTTATTCATGGCTATTGAGTTAATCGAGAGTCAGGGAATTGATCAACTGCACTCATTTATGCAGAGGATAAAGAACGAATATAGCCGAGGTCATAGGATAATCGTTTCAGATGAGCAGTATCCTCAGCTAATGAAGCTAATCGAGGAGGCCAAGGGAACGGAACATCCTAAGGTCAACGAATTAATAGATATCGTAGATGATCAGCTGAAGAGAGAGCCTAAGAGCAGAATTCTGATCTTCACTCAATACAGGGATACGGCTAGAGATCTCGTAGATAGGCTCACCGCTTTAGGCTATAAGGCTGAGAGGTTTATCGGACAGGCCTCCAGATACGGAGATCCAGGGCTGAGGCAGAGGGAGCAGCTATCCATCTTAAACGACTTCAAGAACGGTAAGCTGAACATCTTAGTTGCTACGAGCATAGCCGAAGAGGGCCTAGACGTGGCTGAATGCAACATGGTCGTATTTTACGAACCCGTTCCGAGCGAGATTAGGCTGATACAGAGGAAGGGTAGGACCGGTAGAAAGCTTCCGGGAAGGGTAGTAGTTCTGGCTACGAAGTCGAGCACGGATACGGCCTACCTCTACTTTTCGTTGAGGAAGATGAGGTTGATGAAGAAGTTCATGGAGGAGCTTAATAGAGAGCTCGAAGCGAAATCTAAAACTAGAAAGCTAGATGAGTTCCTTTAAAGCGGCTCGGTCCTCTTTAGCTCCACTATACAGGGTTAGAGCATGTAAAGCCCTAATTGCCCTTTCGGGAGTTGGGTATGAGGGAATACCGCATTCATTCGAAATCCTTCTAAATAGCTTAGACCAGGGAGATCCTCCTACTTCACAAATAGCTACAGCTTTCTCACGTTCCTTCGCAATCTTCGCTATTTCTCGTATAGCCCTCTCATTTAAGGTAGGCGTTGAGTGGACGGGGATGATCAAGAACATGTCGTAATTGGGGTCTTGGGAAATAACTTCAAAAGTCCTGATAAAGCC
Source organism: uncultured archaeon (assembly GCA_937892815.1). Taxonomy (GTDB): domain Archaea; phylum Thermoproteota; class Nitrososphaeria; order Conexivisphaerales; family CALBHZ01; genus CALBHZ01. The sequence goes on from CALBHZ010000131.1 coordinate 1,347, forward strand.
CTCGGTAGATACTGAAGCCGTTAAATCTAAGGGGTTTGAAAGCGAAACGAACTTCGGTATAATCCCCTTCCTCTTTAGCTCCTCTAACTCGCTAAGGCGTTCTTCGCTCAAAGGAGGCATCTGGAGCCCATATAGGGAAGCGGCATCTGAGGCGATCACGATCATCCCTCCTGAGTTGCTTAAGATAAACAACCTCCCTCCCCTGCTCGGCCTTTGCATACTATACACCTTTCCGAAGTCCATAAATTCCTCCAAATCCTCCGCCTCTATTAGCCCGGCTTGTTTAAAGACTCCTTTGTAAACCTCGATATCTCCAGCTATGCTCGCTGTATGAGAGAGGGCGGATTTAACCCCCACATCTGTCTTCCCCGCTTTAAGTACTATCACAGGCTTCCTAGAGGATGCTAAACGGGCCTTCTCCACAAAGCTCCTTCCATCCCTTACCCCCTCTAAGTACAGCATGACGACCCTCGTCCTATCATCCTCGGAGAAGTATTCAAGGAGCTCTTCAACCGATATATCCAGCTGATTTCCTACGCTCACGAAAGCCCTAATTCCCACGTTCTCCTCGGTCAAACAATCGGCGATACTTACTCCTAAGGCTCCGCTCTGAGCTATTATCGCTACGTTTCCTCTCTTAAGCTCCAATACGTTAACTAGCTCCTCCCCCCTCTCCGTCCTCTTAATCCGAGGGGTAAACAGGGTATCTACTCCAGAATACGTATCCACGAGGCCCACGGTGTTGGGGCCTAGAACCCTGAGCTCGTATTTTCTCACAACTTCAGATATCCTATCTTCAAGATCCTTTCTTCCAGCCTCAGCAAATCCTCCGCTGATTACTATAGCTGCCTTTACCCCCTTTTCTCCCGCTTCCTCTAAAACTTCCGGGACGATTTCAGCGGGAACCGTTACTATAACAAGGTCTACTTCTCCTTCAATGTCTAGCACGGAGGGATAGACTTTACGTCCCTCTATCCTCTCATACTTCGGGTTAACCGGGTAAACCGAGGCCTTGAGAAGGCCTTTTCTAGCGTTGTCGATTAACCTCTTAAAGATGGCGTTTGAGAGTTTACTAGGATCGGGAGATGCGCCTATTACAGCTATGCTTTTAGGGTTGAAGAGAGCGTTAAGCTTCTCATCCATCAGCTATCCATCGAATGCCCTCCTTAATATCCGTTATAGCTGGTATTTGGAGAGGTAGCTATTTAACGAAGCTTCGCTTAAGAATGGAGTAAGAGGCTCCTTAAGGTAATTTTGTGTTAAATGCGGAGCTTACTCGAGAAAGGTTTAAAATTTAGAGCGACGATCAACAATCGGAATGGGAAAAACCTTCGATGAAGTAAAGGCTATTCTAAGAAAACACGAAAAAGAGCTAAGGGAAAAATACGGGGTCAAAAAAATCGGTATATTCGGTTCTTATTCGAGAGGAGAAGCTAGTGAAGGAAGCGATCTCGATATACTAGTGGAGTTTGAAAAGCCTATAGGCCTCTTCAAATTCCTTGAGCTAGAAGAGTACTTAAGCGATTTAGTTGGAGTTAAGGTCGATTTAGTATCCAAAAAGGCGTTGAAACCGCACATAGGGAAGCGCATACTGGAGGAAGTAGTGATGATATGAGAAGAACCTATAGAGATTACGTTCAAGATATCTTAACTTCCCTTCAGGAAATCGAGGAGTTCACGAAGGAAATGGACTTCGAATCCTTTGCAAAAGATAAGAAAACGGTGAACGCTGTAATAAGGAGCTTAGAAGTAATGGGAGAGGCGGTTAAGAAAATACCGAAGGAAATAAGGGACAAGTACCCAGAAATCCCTTGGAAGTATATCGCGGGTATGAGAGATAAGCTAATTCATGAATATCATGGAATTGATCTAGAGATCATCTGGGAGGTAGTTAAGAAGGAAGCGCCTCCTCTTAAGCCCCTATTTGAGAAGCTTTTATCGGAAGTAGAGTGATACTGCAAGCTTCAATAAAAGTCTGTAAAGTTAAATAAGCCCATCTCCTCCTAGACTTGATGAACCTTCCGAGTTACATCGATCACACGTTACTGAAGCCCGATGCCTCCCTTAAGGATGTAGAAAGGCTTTGTAGCGAAGCGATAAATTACGGCTTCTACTCGGTATGCGTTAATCCGTATAGAGCTGAAGATTGTAAGAGGATATTGAAAGGTACGGACGTTAAAGTCTGCAGCGTAGTAGGCTTTCCCTTGGGCGCTAATCAAATAGAGGCCAAGGCATTTGAAGTAAAGAGCTTAATTGAAAAGGGAGTAGATGAAATCGATTACGTGATTAACATCGGAGCTGTAAAAGATGGAAATTTCGAAGTTATAAAGGAGGAAATGGAAGAGATAGTAAGCTTGGCTAAGCCCTATAACGTAGTGATAAAGGCCATAATCGAGGTTCCACTGCTTAACTTAAGGGAAATCGAGGAAGTTTGTAAGGTTCTAACATCGGTTGATTTCGTGAAAACATCGACGGGCTTTAACGTTAGGCCGGTAACTATTGAGGACGTGAAAATCCTTAGGAAATTCGTTAGGGAGGGAGTTAAGATAAAGGCGGCAGGAGGCATTAGGAGCTATAAGCTAGCCTTAGAGCTAGTAAAAGCTGGAGCGAGCAGGCTGGGATGTAGCAGAAGCGTAGATCTAATTAAGCAATCTTATAGCGAGGAGTTTTCGTCGCACTAGAGGTTTGCGATGGAGGTTTTTAGGAAAACGCGAAGGCCTTTCATGTAGCGTTAATGTACATTTCTCCTTAAGTTTATAAATTGTTGACACGTATTCTCTTACTGGGGGCTTTTCCTTGGGTGTGTTTAGGGTTAAGGCTCGTATATGGAATCCCTTTGACCCTAGTAGGTCAAGGGATGTGGAGTTGCTTGTAGACACAGGTGCTACGTACACCGTTATACCCCAAGATGTTCTCAAGTTCCTTAAAATCGAAGTTCTCAGGCGTGCTGGGTTAAGGTTAGCTGATAATAGGGTTATTGAGAAGCCGGTGGGCGAGGTGGGCATCGAGATCGAAGGCTATAGGGCTAGCGCAACGCCCGTAGTTTTCGGTGACCCAGGCGTACATATACTCGGGAGCGTCACAATGGAGCAACTAGGGCTAGCGCCCGACCCTATAACTAAAAAGCTGAAACCGGTCGAAGCCCTGCTGATGTAGCTGAGAAAGCACTACAAGGAGGTATAGGAGCGTTTTAAACTTCACGAAAGCCTCCCATAGGCATTAGCGGATTCAAGCGTCTTAACGTTAATGGATAGTAGACACCGTTATTTGTAGGCAGCTAGATAAATAGCTTTAACATCTAAAATTTCCAAAATAGCAATATCTTTATTGAACATTTTGAGAACGAAAACTTAATATACTACACTTCTTTTTAAAATAAGTGGATATAAATGAAAAAAGTGATAGCTCTCTCCGTTGTCCTAATTCTAGTATTAACTCTCGCTCCTTCCTTTACGCTTACTAAATCGAATGGAGACCTCTCAAAACCGTTACCGGCCGTTAACGTTGAGTTGGTGAAGAAGGCGATAATAAAAGGGAAGCCTGCGGGAAAGGGCAAACCTACTAAGAACGTAGCTACCGGGGTATTAGGGGAACTATGTAGCGGCAATAGGTACGCGATAATCGTAGGCATATCCGATTATCCGGGAACCGAGAACGATCTGAACTACGCAGACGATGATGCTATAGATACGTATAACACCTTAATTTCCGTCTACGGCTTCGATCCGGATAACATCGTCCTCCTGCTAGACCTCGATGCTACCTTTAGCGCTATATACAACGCCGTCCAAGATGTAGAGAGCAAAGCTCAACCTGGAGATGAAGTGGTTTTCTTCTTCAGCGGTCATGGAGCAAGAGGAAGGGTTGATGATGGGGATAAAGAACCGATCGATGAGGCGATAGTATCCCATAACGGAATCGAACTAGTCTACATCTGGGATGGACAGCTAAGGGATTGGTTTTCAGATTTCAGCACTTCTAGGATTATCTTCATCTTCGATAGCTGTTTATCTGGGGGGATGACCGATCTATCGGCTAACGGTAGGGTTATAAGCATGGCTTCTACCGAGAACGGCCTTTCATATGAGAGCTCAGCGCTTCAAAACGGGGTATTCACCTACTTCTTCGTTCAAGAGGGAATGTATAACGGAAATGCCGACGTGTACGATCACGATGACGACGGCGTTACTTCGGAGCCAAGCGATGTAACTATCGAGGAAGCTTTCGATTACGCTAAGGTTCATGTAGAAGATTACGTAAGTAGACAACGACCAACGATCAGCGACCTGTTCGAGAACGACCTCCTACCCTAACTATTTTTTGTAAATTTCCTCGTTAAAGACGTAAATAGGCCTTTCTCCTCTCAACGCCTTCACTACGTTTAACGCCGCTATTTCGGACATCTTCGCTCTAGTTCTGTAGCTCGCGCTTCCAATGTGGGGCGTTAAAACCACGTTTTCCATCTTTACTAAGGGGCTATCTGGAGGCAAGGGCTCTTTCTCGAATACATCTAAGCCAGCTCCGGCTATCCAGCCTTCCTTAAGCGCCTTAATCAATGCCTTCTCATCGATAACTGGACCTCTCGCCGTATTGATCAATACAGCGTTCCTCTTCATCAACTTGAGCCTCCTCTCATCTATTAAGTGGTAGGCTGTCTC
>CALBHZ010000132.1 GCA_937892815.1 uncultured archaeon
CCCCCTCCCTTATTATGAAAAGAACGTAACATAAACTTCCAGTTTTTCCTATCATTTTTACATCGATAATTTGTAGTGAAGAAAATAACCCCAAAATTTCGTCTAAGATCGATTTTATAAAATTGACTACCTCATCTTTCTCCATACTTCCTCTAACCTCAAACGCTACATACCTTTTTCTAACTCCCTTTTTCATGATTAAAAATCACCTTATCTAGAAAGGTGTAGAATTGTTTATAGGGTTTAGATTTTAAAGGGTTCCATCTAAATGAAAATGAGCTAGTTAACCAAATTAGTATTTCAGGTGGTACGATATCTTCCTCACTTCGTGCACCTGAACTTACAAAAATGGGTATACCTCTGCTTAGAAGATAAACAGATAACTTACATAGGGTAGCTAATAAATCTGTTCGAAAACACTTACTTATATCTACCAAATCTACTTCTACTGCTTTTACTCTATTTGGATACCTCCTAATAATATCTATTAGGATGCGAGCTTCCTCCCTAGTAGGATTTATATGTATTATAGGTGGAGGAATCCTCTTAATATCCTTTAGATGTGACGCGATCCCCATTCTCCTTACAATTAAGGGTCTATCCACAGATATGTCTACTTTCATTAATTGATCCACTAGCACTACCTCATAACCGTATAATAGTAGTCTTTTCAATATATCTTCATTTAGTATCCTTAAATGTAGATCTAAGCGTCTCATAGCCATCTCTTTACATATTCCAATATCTTTCCTCTTCCCCCTTCCATCTCAAATTTAAGTTTAACAACATCTTCTCTACCCATTCTAATTACCCCTTTCATTAAGCCTTGTTTATCTAATCTTAAGAAAAACCTTCCTCTATCATCAATGTAAGAATTTAAATTCCATAATAGAGCGGCTTTATCTTCGTCCTTTAATTTGTTCATTACGAGAAGGAATAGTTTATTCGCTCCGTCTCCTTTTAAGTATATTTTTATACCGATTATAGGATTACCATAATGTCCACGTAATGTAGACACTGCGATTTCTCCCCTTATCCTTAAATTTTCGAAAATATCCTTTTTTACCCTTTCAACATCTTCAGTAGCATGTACATAAAATTCAACTTCTGCCCGCTTTAACATTACCGTCATAATTCTTATCGTTAGCTAAAAGTTTTATTATAACATCAAAATTACTACAATAACAATGCTAGTAATGGGAATAGAAAGTACTGCCCATACCTTTAGCGTCTCGATCGTATCAGATAAAGGAGCAATACTATCTAATGAGAAGGAAGTATATCTTCCTCCTTCTGGAAGCGGCATACATCCCAGAGAATCCGCGAGACATCATGTAGAAGTTGCACCGTTGGTATTAAAAAGGGCTTTAAGGAAGGCGAACGTAAAGATAAAGGAAATATCAGCTATAGCCTATTCAGCCGGACCAGGTTTAGGCCCAGCTTTAAGAGTGGGTGCAAGTTTAGCTAGAGCTATCTCCTATTACTTTGCTATACCAATCGTGCCAGTACATCACGCAATTGGACATTTAGAGCTTGGCTGCTTATTAACAAAAGCTAAGGATCCGGTAGGATTGCTCGTCTCGGGAGGACATACAATGGTCGTGTCTCCTGTAGAGGGGAAGTGGAGAGTATTTGGAGAAACGCTAGATTTGACGATAGGACAGCTCATAGACCAATTCGGACGACTTTTAGGATACCGTAGCCCTTCTGGACCTATGGTAGAAAATTTAGCTAAAAAGGGAAAGAAATATGTAGAACTTCCATATATTGTAAAAGGAAATGATG
>CALBHZ010000133.1 GCA_937892815.1 uncultured archaeon
AAAGAAATATATAAAGCAAAATTAAATAGTTCATGATTAGAATCGTGTCTTTAGATAAATTATCGGGTAAAAAGGCAGTTGCCGTACTGCTAATAGCCGTACTTCTTGCTTCTTCATTAACTTATCTCATTACCTTTGAACAGTTAAAGGGAGTAATTGAAGAAAAAGAGGTCGAGGTAAAAAGGCTTAAAGAACAGCTAAGCGAATTAGAAACTGAATTACAGGGATTTGAGGAAGAGATATCGAAGTTAAGGTCGGAAGTTGAAGAGAGGAATATTAAAATTGGAGAGCTGGAAAACGCGGTGACGCTCCTTAACGCTACTATTACGCAATTGGAGAGGGAGAAGGAAGAACTTCTAATTGCTTTACAAGAACGAGATACTAGAATTAGGGAGCTGGAGGAGACTATAAAATCCCTTAACGTAACTACGTATGAAAGAGACGTATTAGTCCAGAGGTTAGAAAAGCAAATAGAGATATTGAAGAATGAACTTAAGGAGTTAATGCAGCTCGTAAAAGCCCCATCCGAGAACGTTACGATACTAAGCGTTTATCCGTGGATAAAGAAAGTCGTAGAGGAGGAAAACAGAACCGTAACCATTAAGTTCTTCATTGAAAATAACGTTGGACGTAATATAACGTGCTTTAGCCTCGAGTATACCGTAGCGGAACCAGATGGTAAGATAAGCTTCTCCTCCATTTACGCCGATCCCGATCTCTTCTACACGAATTATACGGAATCCTACTATTCGATAACCTTCTCCTTCTCGCTTAAGAATGGATCGATGCTTGAAGAGGGAGGATCTACGGAATTAATAGCTTCCTATATTAAGGAGCCCGGAGCTATTGTAAGCGAGGAGATCATAATAGATCCAGAACCGCATTCTATTGTGGATACGAACTACAACCAAGTTAATGATCTATTAGAGGAGATAATCGCGGAAGCCTCTAGAGTAGGAAATAAAACGGAGATAATAGTAAGCCTAAAAAGGCCTGTAACATCTGAAGACCTAGAGCTTTTCGAAGAGTTTGGAGGAAGGGTGACGAGCGAGCTACCCGTAATAAACGGATTCTGCGGACTAATTCCAGCTATAAATTTTTTTAGCTATCTCAGAGAGATAGAGGACGTAGTATACTTCATCGATCCGAATTTACCCATGCAGTTAGAGCTCGTCTCATCCGTTTCGAACGTTAGGGCAAACGTAGCTTGGAACGCCGAAAGGCCTTTTAGGTTTAGAGGGGATCCTAGAACTTCAATAGCTCTTATCGATACGGGAATAGACGATTCCCACCTAGGATTTGGAGGTTATCAAGACGTAGCTACGGTAGGATGGGATGGATTGAATCCAAATACTAAGATAGTGGGTTTCGTGAATTTCACCACCACTCCCCCGTCAACTACCAATCCCATGGATAGGAATGGTCATGGAAGCCACGTAGCAGGTATAGC
>CALBHZ010000134.1 GCA_937892815.1 uncultured archaeon
TTCAAGCAGAAGACGGCATACGAGATGTAGAGAGGTCTCGTGGGCTCGGAGATGTGTATAAGAGACAGTCTGTATTCAGCGCTTGCATGTACGTCTGAGGGAGGATCCGTTCCCTCATCTGCATATTGAGAGGCTTCCTCAATTAGCTCTTTACTTATCTTCTTTCCTAGGAGCATTTCCTCTACCTTCTTAGCTCTTATAGGCTTAGGTCCTACCGCCCCCAATCCAATCCTGACATCTTTAACTACATCGTTCTCGTCTAAGCTTAAGATTATAGCAACGTTAATCGTAGCGAACTCCTGTTCCCTCTTAATGAACTTCATGAACGCGTATCCCGCCTTCTCCTCCATAACTGGTACTCTAACTTCCCTTACTAACTCCGCCTCTTCTAAGGCTGTGGTGAAGACGTCTATGAAGAAGTCCTTGGCTTCTATGATTCTCTCTCCATTTGGACCCTTGGTAACTACCTTCGCACCTAAGACTAGTAGCGTAGGTAGATAATCTGCGGCAGGATCTGCATGGCTTATGCTTCCTCCGATAGTTCCTCTATTCCTGATTTGTTGATCGGCTATTTTACTTGCCGCTTCGCTTAAAAGAGGACATTTACTCTTTACTAATTCCGAGATAGCGATATCGTCGTGGGTAGTTAGAGCTCCTATAGCTAATTCATTTCCCTCCTCCTTTATGTAATTCAATCCTGGAATTTTGCCTATGTCGATTAGTATCCTCGGAGTTAAGAGCCTTAACTTCATCATCGGAAGAAGGCTCTGTCCTCCCGCAATGACCTTCGCATCTTCGTTTTCCTTTAACATAGCAATCGCTTCGTCCAGAGATTTAACGGCATAATAATCAAATGGAGCAGGAGTGAAGGTTGGCATGGTAATCGGTAAATTTAGCCTACTACATCCCTTAATAAATTTTTCTTAAAAAGAGCGGATTCACTACGTTAATCGTAGATTGGATAGCGAACTTTAAAAAATTTATAATTTATTTAGGATGCTCTACCCATCTGCCTTCTGGATCCATCTCCCTCAGTATCCTGAGTTCCTCTTCAGTGGGAGGTTTCGTAACTTCGATTTTATCTGGTATTATTGGCTTGAAGCCCATATTATCTAGGACCTGTTCTAAGGTTACCCCGGGATGCAAGGCCTTAAGCCTAACCCTCTTAAGCTCTGGATGATAGTCCATAACGGCTAAACCAGTTATTATTAATAACGGCTTTCCGAATATTAGGCCATGATATTCCCTGCCCTTTTCATCAACGTTTCCGGGACTAGTTATAAAGTCTACCTTCTCGACAAACCTTCTCTTTTCGTGTCTAGTTATTATGATTACTTTGCTAGCGAGCGATGCTATATCGTTAGCCCCTCCGCTACCGGGTAACCTGACCTTTGGCTTCCTATAATCTCCGATAAACGATGTGTTCACGTTACCGTATTGGTCTATTTGAGCTCCGCTAATAAATCCATAATCTACGTGACCTCTTTGCATTAGACAGAGTACATCGGTAGTCGAGGCGAGCATTACGGCTTTATACCCAGCTCTGATATCGTTTGGAGAGAACGGCGTATATTTTCCAGATAGTATAGGCTGTACCTGTCCTCCTTCGAAGACGATAACTAGATTGGGGGCGTAGAGCCTTTGAGCTAAAGCCATAGCCATTAAGGGCAGCCCCGTTCCAGTAAAGACTACCTTGTTATCCTCGACGGATCTAGCCGCTACTACCGCAGCTATTTCAGCTCCGGTATATCTTAGCTCGGTCATTACTCCCACCCATATCTAATAGCCTTAGCCCTATGGACTTTAGCAAGCACCCTTTCTAAAGGTATTTTCTGTAGGTATTCGAAGTGGTCTTTAACGCCGTATACGTATTCTTGTAGATACTCTTGTGCAGCCTCTAACTTCCCTTCCTTAACGGCGTTTACGTAGTCATCTACATGCTCGTAATCTATATCGTAGTATCCGAAGCAATCGTAGGGATGTGAGCCGAAGGGAGCACAAACTACAGCATCTACCAAGAAGAAGGGTATGCACGTCTTATCCGCCTCCCTCCTTATCTCATTAGTATCTACTATTTCCTCGGCGGTTATTATGACGTGTTTAGCGGCTCTAGCTATATCCGGATCTGCGAAAACCGGTCCATCTATAATGGCGTTTCCGTACTTATCCGCTCTTTGAACATGTATTATCGCTACATCTGGGAATAAGGCGGGAACCGCGATTAACTTTAATCCCGTATATGGACACGTTATAGTCATGGCTTTATTTACCTTAGGGAGATCCGAACCGAGCATTGCGAAAGTTGGAAGAAATGGGACGCCCATTGCCGCGGCCTTAAACCTCAAGTTTATTCCTAAATTACTCCATTCCTCAAACTCAACTTCCCCGCTCTCAACCCTCATTCTAAATATCCTAGATACCCCCCATACGACTCCTATGCTCGTCCAGCTCGATATCACCTTTTTAACTAACCCAGCTGCTAATAGTAGTTCGACATCGAACGAACAAAGTGTTTTCGCTATCGTTAAATCCCTTATGTTCTGCCTAATCATCTCTCTTACAGCAGCCATAGCGAGCCTGTTGTAATTAGCACTTGATAGAGCTACGGTATCTCCATTTTTTACGTATTTCCTAACCGCTTCATCCATCGACATTAGCTTGTCTTTCATGGAATGGTCTCTTTGCTCGGCCACCTTTCTAGCTTCAATTAAATCCATCATCAGGTATGCCTACTCATCTTAAATTATTAAGTTTAAACCCGTGATCGTGCAAATTAAGACATGTTTTTCGACAATAGACGAATTATTCTTTTAGATCGCCTCTTATGTAATAGCAAGAGAGCGATAAGCAAGCTTGATCCAAGTAAGCTAGTTATAAGCTCAGGATACAATACCATTAAGGAAATTATGAGGTAAATTACTCGTTCATGTATTTTCAATTCCCTGTAAGCATAACCCATAACACCTATAGATAGAGGATATATGCTTACGAAAGCAAAGATTACCTTTAGCGCTACATCTAGAGGCTCCCCCATCAATAGGAGTTGGGGATAGAAGATGAATATGAAGGGTATTAAGAAAGCAACGATTCCCAATCTACAAGCCATAAACCCTATCTTCATAGGAGATGCGCGAGCTAAACCGGATGCAGCATAGGCAGCTAAAGCCACCGGAGGTGTAATAGCCGATAAGCATGCGAAGTAAAAGATGAACATATGCGCAGCTATTCTAGTGAAGCCTAGCAGTACTAGGGCTGGGGCAAGTAGAACGCTGCGGTAACGTAAGCTCCGGAAGTAGGCATCCCCATGCCTAGAATAATAGCGGCGATCGCCGTTAGAATTAACAAGATAAAGACGTTTCCCCTAGATAGATCGATCATTATGCTTGACAACTTGAGCCCTAAGCCGGTTAAAGTAACGCATCCGATTATAATGCCGGCTGTTGCACCTGTCTCTTATACACATCTCCGAGCCCACGAGACCTCTCTACATCTCGTATGCCGTCTTCTGCTTGAAAA
>CALBHZ010000135.1 GCA_937892815.1 uncultured archaeon
TTAACCCTCCTAGTAGGCTCTTCCTAACCACTAAGACATATATTATTCCCGCTAGGAAACCCACCGCAACTAGAGCTAGGATAATTGAAATTATCAACGTTATAATATATTTGAAGGAGGTATATAAATAAAATACAAAAATTACTTGAGGAACTCGGATAGCATCGGATCCTTCTTGAGCTCTTCATTAAGGTAGTTTATTGAATCCCTGAAATCTAAGCAAACTTTCATAACTCTCTCAATATGCTCTGATCTTACTACGTTGCTATTGGAGATCTCGGCTATAACTCGAGCAGGCTGCAATAGCTGCGCCGCATAGCGTAACGTCTTCTTTACCCCTAGATCGGTTAACATATCGAGGGCTTCAGGAGATAGCTCTATACCGTCGGCTGTCGCCTTTATTTCAATTATCTTCCTTACGTCTTCAGGCGGCGGTATCTTGGTCTTGGCGATCAATAACCTATCGAGCATATCTATTGGAATTCCGTGAGGAGATTTGAAGTCCGTACCTCTGATCTTAGTAACCGCTCTATTCGTAGCTAGCACTAGCAGGGAAGCGAACTCCTTCTCTAATGCTCTATTCAAGAAGCTAGACGCCTCTACATCTAACATATGCGCCTCATCTATAAACAGCACTCCTAGAACAAGTTCGGCCTTTTTGTTCTTAATGAGATCTTCCACTTCCTCATCTACTTTAGCCCTAATTTCATCGGTTACTTCCTCCTCCCTAAACAACATAAGCCTTCTCGCTCTTATTTTAGCCATATCTACATCGTGGAGCGTAACCGTATGGGTAGTTTTCTTGATCTTCCTAACAGGCCCTCCAGGCCTATCTAAGAGCCTTCCTAGCCTATACTCTCCCTTCCACTTGCTTTCGATATATCGGCTTCTACCTAGCTTAGTTACGCGTCCCGTTTCAGCATCTATCTCTATGATCTGTCTCTTATACACATCTCCGAGCCCACGAGACCTCTCTACATCTCGTATGCCGTCTTCTGCTTGA
>CALBHZ010000136.1 GCA_937892815.1 uncultured archaeon
AGCCTAAATTGCAAGGCCATTCAAATATTAATTTAAAATTAATATTTGAATTGAAATGAGAAATAAAGGTTTAAAATCCGCCGCTCCGCATATTTATCGATGTTCTTTTTAGATAGGCTCGACCTAGACAGGAGGTTTAGGCTTTTAAGGCAGGAGCTTAGGGAAAGGGGGATAGATGAAGAACTTAGGGGTTGGAGCTACGATCGCTCCCCCGTTCAGCCCATCCCCTCGTCTATCTCCTTCGGAGTTGGAGAGCTGGCCTCCCGCTACTGCCCTACCTTAAGGGATATCTGGCTGAAGAGGGTTAAGCGGATAAGGCCTCCTCCAAACCTAAAGATGGTGAGAGGGATAGCCTATCACGAGGTAGTGCACTCAACTACGGAGCTCGTGAAGAAGATATTGTACGATATGAAGAGGCCCTCCGGCTCTAACTTAATTAACCGCCTGTTCAGCGTGCAGAAGCAGGTAGCCGGGGAAGCCGTAACTAAAGCCGAGCTGGCTATAGCTCCGTTAAGCCAAGACCAGAGATCCAAGCTCTTAAGCGAATGCCTCAGCTTATTCAGGTTCCTATCGGTACAGGCGGCCTCTAAGCTAGATCTAGCTATATCCAAGTACCCGCACAGCAGCATCGACGGCCTAATCAACGTCGCGATCCCTCCCGTTACAGAGAGGAAGGTGGACGGCAGCTTAGTTGGGCTATCTAGGGAGCTAAGCGTAGATATCTACACGCCGTTCAACGCCATAGCCGATTTGAAGACCGGAGAGGTCAGGAAGTTCCACCCGTACACCGCCGCCGGATACGCCTTAGCTATCGAGGCCGAGGAGAACGTGCCGGTGGACTTCGGCTTCATAATATACCTCAGGTTCGAGGAGGATAGCGAGGTTCCCTCTTTCCGCTTGAGGTACTTCGTAGTCGGAGATGAGTTGAGAAGGGAGTTCCTAGAGATAAGAGATGAGGCTTACGAGATAGTGGCGAGCGGAAGGGATCCGGGAAAGCCTCCTAGATGTCCGGACTACTGCCCCTACTACCCAGTCTGCGCGGGTGAAAGGATTGAGGCTTATGCTGAACGAGCCGGGGATGTTCTTAGGGGTTAAGAGAGGCCTGTTGGTCGTCTACAGGAAAGGGGAGAAGCTAGCCGAAATCCCGCCTCCTCAAATCGAGCAGGTAATGGTAACTACGAGAGGAGCCTCGATTTCATCTGCCGCCGTAACTCTGCTATCCATGCATAACGTAGATCTGATCTTCTACTCGAGGAAGGGGTATCCGGTATCGAGGCTAGTTAGCATGAGGAGCGGAGCCGTGAAGCTCAGGAGGGCTCAGTACGCCCTAAGGGATACCGAGAGGGGAGGAGAGCTAGCTAGGGCCTTCGTCCTAGGCAAGCTCTTCAACCAGAGGACGGTCCTCCAGAGAGCCGCCAAGAGCAAGATGAGGAGCTCTCCATCTACCGCCTTGTTTTTGAAATCCAAGGCGGACGAGATAAAGGAGGTGATAGACGAGGTTTGGAGCTTAGAGCCTAGGCCGTGCGAGGAGATGAGGAAGCCCCTGATGTTGCTAGAGGCCAGAGCCGGGGAGGCGTACTGGGAGGGCTTTTCAGCCCTAGTTCCGGAGGAGCTGGGGTTTGAGAGCAGGAAGAAGAGGTTTGAGAGGCCTAAGGACCCGGTTAACGTAATGCTGAACTACTGCTACGGCCTGTTGGCCGGACAGGTCCTGCTGTCCCTAGAGAAGACCGGCTTAGACGTATACGCCGGATTTTTACACAAGGACTCTCCTAGGAGGCCCGCCTTAGTTATGGACTTAATGGAGGAGTTTAGGCAGCCGATAGTGGATAAGGTCGTGCTAAAGCTCGCTCAGGGCTTAGAGGAGGATATCCTAGAGGAAGGAAGGCTTAAGAGGGAAGCTAGGCTCAAGCTTGCTAGGGCCCTATCAGAAAGGATGTACGAGAAGGTTACGTTTTCGAATAGGTGTACGAAGCTCGAGTACCATATCCTGCTGCAAGCTAGGAGGTTAGCTGAGTACATAGCCGGTAGGGAAAAAGTATACGAGCCCTTCACGGAGAGAGCTTAGTATGCAGACCCTAGTTATCTACGATATATCGGATGACGAGGTAAGGCTGAGGGTAAGCGAGGCGTGTAAGAAGTTCGGCCTAACTAGGATACAGAGGAGCGCTTTCCTAGGCAAGATAAGCTCGGCGGAGAGGAAGGAGCTAGCAGCCTTGTTGAAGAGGATACTGGGAGATGGAGATGGAAACATACAGATATTCGTGATATGTAGGTCGGATATGGCCTTGAGGCAGGTCATAGGCAAGCCGGTTGAAAAATATGCTAAGCTAGACTTCCTATTTTGAAATGGAGGAGCTGATCCCCGTTACATGGATCAATAAGTACCACTGGTGTCCTAGGATGGTCTACTTTGAAGCGGTTATGGGATATAGGGAGAGGGTAACCGAGCTGATGGAGCAGGGGAAGGAGGAGCATGGAGAGGAGGATAGGAGGGAGAAGAGGAGGAAGACCTTGGATAGAAGGGAGAGGGTGCTCAGGAAGTGGAGGAGGTTGGAGGTAGCGTCCGAAAGGCTGAGGATGAAGGGGGTCGTAGATCTAGTAGTTGAGACGGATAAGGGGCTGTGCGTTGTGGAGACGAAGAACGCGATCGCCGGAAGGACCTATAGGAGAGGACACCTTTACCAAGCCGTAGCTTACGCTATGCTCGCTGAAGAGGTGATTAAGAAGCCCGTTAAGTACGTAGAGCTTAGGTACTTGAAGGACGGGAAGGTCTTTAAGATGAGGGTAACGGAGGAGATGAGGAGGCACGTGCTCTGGACGGTTAGGAAGATCGAGGAAATGATAGAGCGGGAGGAAATGCCCGCTAGGAGGGCTGAAAGGCTGTGTAGGGTTTGCGGTTATTGGAGGATATGTAGGGGTCTCTAGGAATGCCTAACTTTCTTCAAGATCTTCTCCACTTCTCCTAGAAAGTCGACCAGGTAACCTACGGACATCTCCTCGGTAGAAACGGCTATTACGTTTCTCTCCATTCCCGCATGCGCGTAGAAGTTCCTCTCATCGATCTTGCCTACGTTCTTAACGCACCGATCCCTAATTTCCTTAAGCTTCCCTTCGTCAAGTACATCGATAGGCCTCGCATCGGAAACGCTGTAAATGAAAGAGTAGAGCTCATTTCCTCCTTCTAAGAGCTTAAGATAAGCCGAAGTCCTTTTCCTTATATTGTGTATTTCATTATGGAAGATCGTTTCAGCTGGCTCGCTTAATCCTACTTTCTCAGCGTATCCTTCGAGATCCTCTAAGCTGACGGCCTTAGCATGACCAACTCCAGGAACCTCGATCTCCGATGACTTGGGAACGGCGTCTACCAATTCGCTAACTAGGTCTAAGGAGTAGAAGAGGTTAACGACGTTAGGATTAATAGCATACTTGTAGCGCACCTCAACCTCATTATTATTTACGATATTAACTTCCCTCCGTTCCAAGGCATTAATAAGCGAGAAGCGGAGATTTTGGAATATCGAACTTAGCTCCTCCTTCGTCAGCTCAGAAAGCTTCGTAATTAGGTAGAGAATTAAGCCGTAAGAAGATACCTTAGGAAATACGTTGAATAGGTCGTCGAACCTACCCTTGATCTTACGGTAATTGTTCTCGAACTCCGCGATTTCACTTGGGAGGCGTTCTTTAGACAGCATCTTAACGGAGCTTTCCTCAACGGCTCTGCAGAGCTGAGATAAACTCGATAGAGGCGAATTCTCGATAACGCTGGATCTAATTAAGTGAACGGTTGATCTTTGACCGCTCCTAGACACGGGATCGCTATTGACTACGGCTAACCCTACCTTCTTTCCACGTACGGCGCTGTAAGCGCTAACCGCTCTGTATACGGCCTCTAAAGCTAATGCTGGAAAGTAGTTAATTCCGTGGCTTATATCTAAAAGCACGCTATCCGGCCCTCCCTTCTTCATCTTTTCGTATAAGTTAAGCTCGAAGGAAATTAACGTTGTTGTGGTGGAGCCGATAAAGCAATACTTCTTATCCTTCATTTTAAAGGTTCCAACGCTTGGAAGCACCTCTAAATCAATTGAGCCCTTGTCGATGCCGACTTCGCTTGAATAACCCTCGGCGTATAGCTTGAGAACCCGTCGAGCTCTCTCCAGTACTTCACGATAGCTTTTAGGATCCTCTCTTTCGAAGCCCTCCCTAAGGTTATTGAGGTCCTTAAGAAGGGCGATTCTTAACCTATCTCCTCCATCTATCCTCACGTTTCCAGGACATGCTAACGAATCTAAGCCGTAAATTACGAGCTTAACATCCCATCCCTCGTTCATAAGGAACCTGCTCATGGCTAAGGTCGTAGAATGGCTTTTAACTCCATTTTCCACCGAACTCCACTCCACAAACCTAGCCCACCTATCTACCTTCTTAGGAGGTTTGAGAGGTATGTAAGATGTGAGGTACCATTGAGCCGGGAAGCCCCATACCCCAATAAGTAGTAGCGATGACATTAATAATTAGGAAATACGAAGATGCTTAAGTC
>CALBHZ010000137.1 GCA_937892815.1 uncultured archaeon
TTCAAGCAGAAGACGGCATACGAGATGTAGAGAGGTCTCGTGGGCTCGGAGATGTGTATAAGAGACAGCATTTAGGGTCGTATTTCGCTATTCCAACTAAGTCAGCGCCAAAGTACTTTGCGACTTTCTTCACTATAGAGGTTAGGTACTTAGGCTCGATGCTTTTTCTAAAACGCTCTTTTTCTCTACTTATTGTAGGATCTCTTTCGGCTTCCTTCGTTCCGTAAGAGTACCATATAGTTGACAAGCTATTCCATGAAAGGAGACCGTAATCTCCTCTAGGATTGCCCTCACCTGCCGCTACATAAGCACAATACCATGCAGCGCTCTTTAAAGCAAAATCCAATAATGAATAACCATCTACATTGCTGGAAATCAATTTTCTAGCTTGCTCCTTTCTCTTGCCTTTAATCTCCTTTACTAAGCTCTCATCCCAATAGTGTCTACAAAATATCGTATCTTTTTGATTGAAGCGCTTAAATTTACTGAGATCGATCTTCCAAGGCAGTATACTATCTATTAACTCCTCCATAATCACTATATCGTAATTCCTATCACCGTTTTAAAGTTATGAAATGAAGGGTATGTGCACGTTACTAAACGTAAACACAATGTTAACTACATTTACATCGCTCATCTAAAAACCTCTCTGCCGCTCTCCTTACCTTCTCTTGATACCTAGGGTTTCTGTAGATCCTGTAAATAGCGATTCTGGGAGGAAGATCTCCATAGATCTTAAGAAAGCTTGGCATTTCCTCCATCGCTATGTCATACAAATCCCTTAAACTTGCGTCCTCCCCCTCCACGTCCGCTATCTTAAACAGCTTTAGAAAACAATCTCCATCCCCTTTTTTGTAAGAATCATTTCCAACTTTTTTAGTGAAAAAACGATAAGGGTCTATGCCGAAGGCTTGCATTCTAACGATCGTTGTCTCGTAGGGATCGCAGATCTCCTCTTCCAAGTTAGCTGCAATTACGGTATCTATCTTCCTAAGCCTTTCAATTAGCTCGGCTCTTTCCTCTTTAGGCATTATTCTAGGATCGGTCATCGCAGCTACGTGAAAGCTAACGTTCGATTTCAGTAAATACTCTATTGCCTTAAACGGGACTTCAAAGTAAGATCTATCGACGCCCGTTCTAAGTTCAAATGCCTCGGGATTTCCGGCTTTAAGAGATACCCTAACGTGAACTTTTCCGAACTTCGAGATCTCCGATACGTAACTAGGATCTAAGCCAAAGAGCGCTCCATTCGTCTCTAAAATGAAGAGCTCGATCCAGTTATCTTTCTCAAATTTCCCTAGAAGCTTAATAAGGTGTTCCTTACACAGCGTAGGCTCTCCTCCACTTATCCTAGCTTTCCTTACGTTCCACTTCTTAGCGGCTTCCAATATCCGCTTATAGGCCTCATTTGGACTATAGAAATCGCCAAAAAATTCAGGAAAATCCCTACTCCACTCACTCCAACAGTAAAAACATCTAAAACAACAACCTACCACATAACCTGTAGCTATTCCCCTGTACACTCCCGTAGCGTAAAAGGATGTATATTTCCTCATGTCGCCTTTGCAGACGATGGTTTCGGTTCCCCTGACTACATCTAATAAGTCGAATACCTGGCCTTTCCGTATAAACCTTGGATATCCAGCTATCACTCTAAAGTTGATGATGTTAGCCTAATTAAAATAGATTTAGAGAATTTGGGTTCTAACGTAAGGAAATTAGGGCTAGTAGGGATATATTTATATAGCATAAGAGCTTAAGCCGGTGAGGGTTCGTGGTTCATACCCTAAACGCGAGAAAGCCGCTTTCTGTTAAGATCCTTCACCTCTTTCCCGCTTCTATCGCTCACAAACTAGGTAAAGCGGTTCTCGAAAACAGGATCTTATCCAAGTACTTCTTAAGGAACGCAAAGCTACCTAGAGACGATAGGTTGAGGATTAACGTAGCGGGAATTGAGCTCGATAACCCCTTAGGGCTAGCGGCCGGTTACGATAAAGATGGAGAGCTCTATCGTACGTTAGGAAATATAGGGTTGGGCTTCCATACCATAGGCTCGGTTACGTTCAGGCCTAGAGAGGGGAATAAGAAAAAGGTCTTAATTAGATTAGAAGAGGAGCTTGGAATGATAAACTCTTTAGGACTTCCATCTAAAGGGTTTAGTTTTATCGTGAAGTTTTTAGAACAATTAAGGGAAAGTGGAGGGAGCCCTATATTTCTAAGCATAGCGCCAACTAATGAAAAAGAATTAGAGATCATGTTGAGAGAACTGGAAAAGTTTGAGAAGGTTAAGGCCGTCGAGGTAAACGTAAGTTGCCCGAACGTTTTCGATAACCTAGATATCGATAAAGCCCTTTCTACGATTAGGGCGTACTCGAAGCCTATATTCCTAAAGTTAGGTCTCTGGCAGTTAGAAGGCTTAGAGGAGTTAATTGATATATGCAAGAAGAGGAAAATTGGGTTAAGCGTTCTTAACGCCCTAAAGGTGGAGAGAGGCGGGTTGAGCGGCATGCCCCTGTATCCCTATACCTTAAAAGCAGTAAGGAGGATTAGGGAGCTTTCAAAGGATATACCAGTAATAGCTGTAGGGGGCGTTTTTAACGGAAGACAAGCTATCGAGCTAATAAAGGCCGGAGCAGATGCTATAGGGATTTTAACGGCTTTAGCATATCTAGGACCTCAGGGCTTTAAGAAGATAGCTGAAGAGATGCTGGAGATACTCAAAGCTGAGGGGTTTAAAGATCTAAAAGAAGTTAGGGGATATAAGGTAGAGGTGAGGGTTTGATGGCCTTCGAAAAGCTTTGGAGGCTTTCTAACGAGAAGAAATCAAGGCTGATTTTAGCGGTAGATGAGGATAGAGCTCTTGAGAATATAGAGGATTTGCTTAAGGAGGTAGGAAGCCTTGTAGTTGGCGTTAAATTAGGGTTTCCAGCGGCCTTTAACCTAGGATTTAGCAGGATAAAGGACGTGATAAGCGATAGACGAGATGAGTTTTACTTTTTAGCGGACTTCAAGCTCGCAGATATCCCCTACATAGTTAACTTAACCCTTTTGAAGTTAAAAGATATAGGGTTTGATGGAGCCACGGTACATATCTTTCAAAGAGGCTTAGAGGAAGCGTTAGTGGGAAATGTACCGGAAGCGATAGGGATAGCGGCTATGAGTCATAACTCCCCCTTATTGGACCGTGAATTCATTGATAGCTTAAACTACGCTAAGAAGGTAGGAATTAGAGGATTAGTAGTGGGAGCTTTAAAGGAGGATTTGATAGCCGAGGGTAAGAGGAGAGGGTTTACCATTTTCTCTCCAGGTATAGGCGTTCAAGGAGGAAAGTTCGCGCAAGCTATTAAAGCTGGGGCGGATTTCGAGATAGTTGGTAGAGCTATCACTAAAGCCGAGGATCCTAGAGAGGTAGTAGAGAACGTAGTTAAAGCTCAAAGAGAAGCGCTTAAAATCTAGCTTATTTATACCAATCTAAGCTCTTACATATGAAATCTATGAGGTAGTAGAAGAAACCCTTAGCATTTCCATTCATTTCCGTTTTAGATAAAAGTTCTTTCGCTTTACTTGCGTGTTTAAAAGCCTTCTCCCTCGCCTTATCTAAAGCTTTAGAACCTACAATAAGCCTCTTAATTTCCTCTATATTCCCCTCTCTTATGAAATTCTTCAGCTTCTCCTTACTTACCTGCTCTAAAGCGTAGATCACGTACAAAGGCTTTTTCTCGAAGAGCAAGTCCTTTCCGGGATCCCTACCGTACTGCTCCCTATTCGCAAATAGATCGATTATATCGTCCTGTATATCGAACGCATAGCCGATGTGCGTGCTAGCTTCCTTTAGAAGCTCTATATCTCTAGAAGGAGCGCTCGCTAAAATCGCGCCGGTGAGGATGGTTGTTTTAAATAGAGAAGCTGCTCTCCTAGATGCCATAACGTACCACTCCTCGACATCTACGTCTTTATACTCAAATAGTAAATCCAGTATTTGGCTCTCGTTAACCTCTTTAAACCCTTCGATTACTAAACGAGAAACTTCCCTGAGCTTATCAGGTGGAAAGTCCGAGTTTACTATTGCTTTAAGCGCGAGAGATAGGAGAACGTTTCCAGCGAAGACCGCCGTACCATATCCTAGCCTGCTATCGTACGCGCTTTTAAATACTTCATGTATAGTTTTACCTCCTCTTCTCATAACGTCCTCATCGATTAAGTCATCATGAACTAAAATCGCATGACGATAAAGCTCAATTCCGCAGCATATATCCAGTATAGATCCGTATCTTTCATCTGAATAACCTCTATAGGTAATTAGGGTAGTGTACGAAGCTATCCTCTTTCCTCTTCTCATAACGAAGTCCCTTAAAGTGTAGTACACCTTGCCAATAAAGCTATGATATTTTTCAGCCTCAACAATGGCTTCTTTAAAGAAGCCGTCGAGCTTTTCAGATATAAGCGAGCTGTATTCCTCTAACTTTAAGCTCCACTCCATCAGCTCTTTAGGAAAGGAAGGAGGTTGAAATACCTTTATGAGAAATCGTTGAGCTAAGGTAAAATATTTACGGGAGAGCGGATATCCAACCCTCGATGACTATCGTACCGTTTGTACCATCTCCTAAGCCGGTAGTTAAAAGGATGTTAGAGCTTGCGGATATAAAGCCGGGAGAGCTAGTTTACGACTTAGGAGCTGGAGATGGAAGGATCGTCATAGAGGCTGTAAAGGGATTCAACGCTAAAGGAGTAGCGGTTGAAATAAGGCCTGATTTAATTGAAAGAATTAACGAAAACGTTAGGAAAGAAGGCGTAAGAGATTCGATTCACGTAATAAAGGGCGATCTATATAAGGTAAAGCTATCTAAAGCGGACGTGGTTACCCTTTACCTAACTAGCGATATGAACGCTAAGCTTAGGTTTAAGCTTGAAAGGGAGCTAAAGCCAGGAGCTAGAGTAGTAGCGCACGATTTCCCAGTTCTAGGATGGAAGCCTAGAGAAGTCTTGAAAGTAAAGTACGAAGGAGAGGTTCATAAGATCTTTCTGTACAAAATGCCGATTATTAAGGATTTGAGAAAGGAGCTTGAAGTGAGCTTTAATCGCGTGAAGAGACGTATTTAGTAACGCATTTTAAGCCCAACCGTATTTTCCCTTCAGGGGAACGTATAGTACCTCATCTATTTTAGACGTCCTCAGTTTACCATTGGAGAGCTTTTCTAAGAGAATGAAGTCTTGAACGCTATTGGGATAGCCAATTGGAGCAACTAGCCTACCGTTAGGGGAAAGCTGCTCTATTAAGGGAGGGGGTATTTTTGGACAGGCGGCTGTAACGCATATCTTATTATAGGGAGCTAATGGAGAATAGCCTAAAGAGCCATCGCCTAAAACCACTATTACGTCCCTATATCCAAGCCTGTCTAAGTTCGATTTAGCGAACCTATAGG
>CALBHZ010000138.1 GCA_937892815.1 uncultured archaeon
ATTTTAATGAGGGGCGATGAACCTGCCTAGGCCGGGTTTGCCCGTAATTTCTCCATTTGAATAAACCTCATTCCCTCTCAAGAACACTTTTACGATCCTTCCTTTCAGCCGTAGTCCGTGATACAGTAGAGCGCTGTCTTTAGACTTCGTTAACATTTCCATATAATCTACTTTTCGCTCCGCCTTTGGATCTATCAAGACTATATCGGCATCTGATCCTACGCTAATTGTCCCTTTTAAAGGGTAGATGTTAAACCTCTTAGATGGATTTTCAGATAAAACTTCTACCGCTTCATTTAGGGATATTAAGCCTTCTAACGCCTTCGAGATAACGATAGGGCCTAAGAGCTCGCCTCCCGGCAATCCGGATGGAGCTAACCATATATCATTTAACCCCCTCTCCTTTTCCTCCTTTCTATAGGGTGCGTGATCGCTAACGATCATGTCTATGGTTCCATCCCTTATTGCACTCCACAAAGCCATTTGATCCTCTTGAGTTCTTAGAGGAGGAGAGACCTTTGCATAGGGACCTAACTTCTCCAGATGTTCTTTAGTGAAGAGTAGGTAGTGAGGGCACGTTTCCGCAGATACATCTACCCCTTTCTCTTTAGCTTCTCTAATTAGATCCACGCCTTCTTTCGTAGATACGTGAGCTATGTGTACCTTAGTATTGAAAATTCTGGAAAAGGCTATGACTTTCGAAATCGCTATCTCTTCAGCTATTTTGGGACTCGCATCGTAGAAGGCTAGGGGATCTCTTCTCCTTTCCCTTTCCACTACTTCCCGTTTATAGAACTTCAATACCGATACGTCCTCCGCATGTATAGAGGCGGGTAGATCGGTTTTAGCTACGATTTTAAGCGCCTCCATTAGGTCTAGATCGTTCGTTATACATAGACCTTCCATCATCTTCTCCTTTCCAGGAGGAGGCTCGTGCATGAATATCTTATAGCCTATAGCTCCCCTTTCCTTTTGCTCGAAAATATCTTCTTCGTTTAAAGTCTGTCTCTTATACACATCTGACGCTGCCGACGAATTAGACGGTGTAGATCTCGGTGGTCGCCGTATCAT
>CALBHZ010000139.1 GCA_937892815.1 uncultured archaeon
CAGATGTGTATAAGAGCCAGGGTATACATACCTGCTTCTACAGATATTGCTACGGCCGCTCTCATAGCCGCTGCTGTAGAAAGTGTTGATAAAGTAGGCCCGTGCGCCGCGAAATTCCAATTAATAGAGATAGAGGATGTAAGGGTTACTAAGAGGAAGCAGATAATCGAGAGGGCTAAGGAGATATTAAGAGAGTGGGCTTCAAAAGCTTCAAGCGAAGGAGAGGAGATAATAAAGGAAGTAGCTGAAGTTTTAAAGCCAGCAAAGCTTCTTACGTTTGGTCCAGAGCAGTTACCTGCAGGTCCAGGAATACACAACTCGGATATAATAATACTAGTGGAGGGAAGGGCCGACGTACTCAATCTCTTGAGGGCTGGATATGATAACGTGATAGCTTTAAACGGAGTTAAAGTCCCTGAAACTATAATTAAGTTAGGAAAGGAGAAGAAACTGATAGCTTTTCTAGATGGAGATAGAGGAGGAGACCTCATACAGAAGGAACTATCCCAAGTCTTAAAGGTGGAAAAGGTAATCAGAGCACCACAGGGAAAGGAGGTAGAAGATCTTACGCCCATGGAAATCAGAAGTATATTGGACAAGGTATTGAAAAAGGAGGAAAAGGAGATCTCTGAAATCTCTCCAGAGTTAAGGGAAAAGGTAAAGGAGCTATTTCCATCATTAAAGGAAACGCTAGAGGCCGTAATTTTGGATAGTAAAATGAATTCTCTAGCTAGAATTCCGGTTAGTGAGTTAGTTAATACCCTTGAAAGCCTAAAGGGGGCTAAACACATAGTTTTTGACGGAATAGTTACTCAAAGACTTTTAGAGATCGCTAAAAAGATTGGAATTGAGACAATAATAGGATATAAGGTATCGGAGGATGCTACCCCTCCTAAAGGAATGATGGTAGCCACTTTTTCCTCGCTAAATCTGCTTTAAAGCAACCCCAACAAATAAGGTATCAAATATTCAAACATCAACGCCATCACAATCCCCCCAATTATGAAATTCTTACCCATCCTCCTATTTATATGGCCAAAATACAGGAAAATCCCTAAGACTATTAATAAGATATAGACGACTCTTGAAATCTTAATTAATCCGTAAATGATGTGCAAAACTACCTCCGTTCCTCCTTCTACGAACTGGTCTATCATAGCCGTTATCATGCTTATTATATCCTGAGGACCGTTACCGTTTAACCACTCAACACTTAATACATTCATTCCACTTCTAACTCTTTTCTTAACTTATAAGCCCCCTCATTCCAAACGTTAAAAAATGCTTTTTAGGATAGGACCGCTAGGGTATAATAGTTGATAGAGTATCCCTACAACGTATTACTAGGTCTTGTACTTTTCTGGTCGCTACTATATGTTATAGGTGGGAGAATAAAGAGGGATAGGGAAAATTTAGAGCTAATTATAAAACCCTTCTTCCTTCAGGTTAAGATAAAGGATATAAATCGCTTTGTGGATAAGCTGGTAAGGCCAAAGCTAGTTAAGGTTTTATCTCTAATTGGCATTCCCTCAGGCTTTATCCTATCTATATCCGCTCTTGCATTTCTCTCACATAACCTGTACAACTTCTTCGTAAGCCCTCCTAAATTTACTGGCGTGACACTTTTAATACCGTTTGTAACTATACAAAATATCACGCTCCTTACGTATTTCTTCATATCTATTCCGCTAATACTAATTCCTCATGAATTAGCACATGCGCTCGTAGCTAGATTTGAGAAGATAGATTTAAAAGGAGGAGGTTTAGCGCTCCTAGGTTTACTTTTTGCTGGTTTTATAGAACCGGATGATGAGCAATTCAGAAAGGCGAATCCAAAGAAGAAGATGAAGATATTAGCTGCAGGTTCTACGGCTAATTTGGTCATGGCCGTATTCGTCTTCTCTCTATTATTATTTCAACCTGCTACCGCTACGTTTATGTCCCCAGCTCTGAGAACGGCGTTTTATGGTCCTCCGGATGGAGTTTACATTTACATTGTGGATGAGAGTTATGGGATAGGAGCTGCTGGAGCGAGACCGGGAGACGTAATTAAAGCATTAAACGGTGTTCCAATCCGTAGTTTATCGGACTATATGAGGTTGGACTTAAAACCCGGAGAAACGGTAACCGTTTTAATAGATCGGAACGGGAAGCTATTGAACCTCTATTTAAAGGCTGTAGGCAATGGAGAAAGAGGTAGGTTAGGGTTTTATGGCTTTACATACTATCCTCCACATCTATCGGTTCCCATCTTAGCTCCTTGGTTATTTGGCCTCTTGTACTGGATAGCGTTTCTTTCACTAATGGTTGGCATGTTTAATATGCTACCTCTATATCCATTCGATGGTGACGGGTTCTTCACGGCCTTATTTGAGTTAACGAAAAGGAAGATTTTTCCAAAGATAGCAAGGCTCTCTCTAAACGCTTTTACGCTAACCCTATTCGCTGGAAACTTACTAGCCACAATAATAAAAATGGGATTTATAGTGCTTTGAGTTATGATGAGCGTAAAATGTAGCAGATGTAATAGGCCTGCCTTTTATTACAGACCTTACTCTGGAGAATATCTATGTAAGAAATGCTTTCCTATTACGATTAAGGAGAAGGTGAGGAAAACCATATCTAAATATAAGATGTTGGAGTATGGGGATAAGATCGGTGTAGCGGTATCTGGAGGCAAGGATAGTTTATCTTTATTGAAGATATTGACTGAGATATCTAAGGGTAAGGGTTCTGAAGTAATAGCTATCACCATAGATGAGGGAATAAAGGGGTATAGAGACGAAGCGCTAAAGCTTGTGAGAAAAGTATCGAAAAAACTCAACGTAAGGTATACAGTCTATAGCTTTAAAGACCTCTTTGGATATACCATGGATGAACTAGTCAAAATAAAATCCAATATATCTGCATGTGCAATTTGTGGTGTATTTAGGAGGAGAGCACTAGATATCGCGGCGATGGAGGAAGGGGTAACCGTATTAGCAACGGCTCATAATTTAGACGACACGATACAGACCTTTTTCATTAATTTATTTAACGTAGATCTCAAACGGATTTCATGGATATCTCCTATATCTAAGCCTTCTAACTTATTCAAGATAAGAAGAATACATCCGATGATCGAGCTTTATGAGAAGGAAATAGCTCTTTACGCATATCTCGAAGGAATGCCCTTACAATCTACAACATGTCCTTATATGGAGGAGGGAATTCGGAGCGAGATAAGATCTTATTTAAACTCGATGGAGGATAGGCATCCAGGGATAAAATACAATATATATTATGCAGCTCTGAGAATAGCGGAGAGGTTGAAATCAGAAGTTAAAGCTGTAAGGTGTAAGTTATGTGGATTTCCATCTATTAATGAAGTATGTCAGGTGTGTCAATTGAGGTCTACAATAACGAAGATCAAATCTTTTTAAAGAAGTTGCTTGTTCATTTTAGTGGGGGCGGTGGGAAGGGCCGGGGGGCTAGCCGTCCCCCGTAGTCCCGAAACCGGCTACACGCGGGGGCCAGTAACCCGTGGGTAAACCTAAACCTCAGAAGTTACAGCTTCCAGCTAGGAGATGATCCTGCGCCGTGGCGGGCGGTCGCTCGGGAAGGCCTCGCTCGAAGGGGCGAGGTAAACCCGGAACGCCGAACCGGGTCAGGCCCGGGAGGGAGCAGCCCTAAGGCGGGCCGACCGCGCTGCCACGTCAACGTAGGTAATCTGTGGCTGGAAGCCGGGGACTTCTGAGGTTAGGGAATTCCACGGGAGCCACCGCCCCCAAATATATTTAAATCATTGAGTGGGTATATGTCTAGAGGCCGGGGTACCCTAGCCTGGTAGGGGGCAGGCCTGCTAAGCCTGTGGGCCTTTGGCCCTCACGGGTTCAAATCCCGTCCCCGGCGCCATATTCTATCTTAAAAGCCCTTCCGAATATATTAAGGGGTAGCAAAGCTTAGGAGAGGAGCGAGAACTCAGGTAATCTCTTTGATGTCTTCATGGCGATGAACGTTTCAGTATGTTGAACACCATCTATTCCTCCCACCTTACTTGATACTATCTCATGTAACTCATCTAAGTTCTTCGCCTTCACTCTTATAACTAAGTCAAACCTTCCTGTAACTTCTGAGACATCTCTCACTTCCTCGAGTTTTAAAAGCTCGTTAAATACTTGCTCCCTTTTCTTGGCGTCGGTGTCTATTCCTATATAAGCCGTCACCCTCCATCCCAGCTGTTCTTCATTTACGTCTATCGTAAACCTTTTAATTGTCCCTCTCTTTAGTAACCTCTTTATTCTACTATATACAACACTCGAATTAACCTGTATCTTCTTGCTCAACTTGGGTACGCTTTGACCAGCATCACGGATAAGTTCATTCAATATTTTAATATCTATCTCATCTAACTTATTCATTTTTCTCATCTCCACCCTAATCTATTTCAAACTATTATATAAAAATTTTTATAGTAAATCTACTAAAAAAGGAAACAAATTTAGCTTTTAGTCTTATTTTAATTCATTATTAGATACGATGTAGCTTTATTTTTGAAAATTCCAAATATCATCAATTATAGAACTGTGACGGATTTAGCTAGGTTCCTAGGCTTATCTGGATCTAATCCCTTTTTAACAGCCATATAGTATGCGAACAACTGTAGGGGTATGATATACGCTATTGGCGTGAATATTTCGTCCATTGGAGGCATGGGAATGAAACAATCACTTAACTTTCTTAGCTCATCATCTCCTTCTTCTCCTAAAGTAATGATCTCTGCTCCTCTCGCCTTCATCTCCATAATATTTCCTATTATGAGACTTCTCGTGGAGTCTCTCGGCGCTATAAATATAACGGGAAATCCCTTCTCAATTAATGCGATAGGACCATGTTTGGATTCTCCTGCGGCTAGAGCAGTAGCCGGTGTATAAGATACCTCTAATAGCTTCAACCTTCCTTCGTACGCCGTAGCGGTGTTAATTCCTCTTCCTAAAAAGAAGAAGTGTTTCTTGTCCATGTATCGCTCGGCTAAGAACTCCATCGTAGATTTATGCTTGTTCAATACATATTCAATAATTTCAGGCATCCTCTTTAATCCGTCCTTTATGTTATCCATTTCAGACTGCGATAACTTACCTCTCCTCTTAGCTAATGCTAAAGCTAATTGTAAATGGACAATTAGCTGAGCAGTATAGGTCTTCGTTGCAGCAACCCCTATTTCCGGACCTGATTGCTGAAGTAGATAAGCTCTAGCAACCCTCGTTATCGTTGAGCCAAGAACGTTAGTTATAGCGAGAACGGTGGCGGCTCTTGACCGCGCGTACTCGGCGCATTTTAATACATCTGCCGTTTCTCCCGATTGTGTAACGAATAATACAGCGGAATCTACGTTAATGGATCTACCATATTGTTGAATGAATTCGCTTGCTATACAGGGAACGGTAGGAAGCGCGGCTAAGTTCGAGAAAATGTAACTTCCAGCTAAACATGAATGGTAAGAAGTACCCGAACCTACTAAATACGAGGTTCTTGCTCTATCTAATAGTTCTGCTAGTACATTAACGTAGAATTGTTGGAGGTTAAGCGCGTACCTTAAGGACTGCGGCTGCTCAAATATCTCCTTAAGCATAAAGTGAGAATATCCGCCTTTAGTCGCCTCTTCTACACTCCAAGTTAAATGTAAGGTCTTTCTGCTTACCAAATCTCCATTCCTTCCTGTCTCTTATACACATCTGACGCT
>CALBHZ010000140.1 GCA_937892815.1 uncultured archaeon
GATCTTAAAAGCTGCACTGAAAAGGTTGCCGAATTCTTAAAGCTCAAAGGGGTAAAGGTGATAATAGCGAAGAGGGAGTGCGCTATCTTACAATCTAGAAGAGGGGTTGAGAAGGTATACAAAGTTGTACCTGAAAAGTGTACTAACTGTCTTGTATGTACTAAGCTCTTAGGTTGCCCAGCTCTACTACCCGTTGATGGAAAGATATCGATAATTGAAGAGGAATGTATCGGATGCGGTCTCTGCGCACAAGTATGTCCCTACAACGCTATAGTTGAGGTGGAGAAGAGGTGAAGAGGAACATATTAATTGCCGGAGTAGGTGGACAAGGAGGTCTATCGTTGTCTAGGATTATAGCGGTGGCGGCGGTTAGATCTGGATATAGAGCGAGAACCGGAGAAACATTAGGAATGGCTCAGAGAGGAGGGAGCGTGTTTAGCTACGTAAGGTTTGGAGAGGATGTTATGAGTCCTCTAATCGAAGAAGGAGGAGCTGACGTATTACTTGGATTAGAACCCTTAGAAGCAGCTAGAGCTTATAAGTATGTAAGCGGAAGGACGCTTGCTATAGTTGATCCTACTCCTAGACCGACCATCTTTAACATTAGTGGAAAGGAAGAATATCCGAGTGTAGAAAATCTCCTTAGTATTATTGAAAGAAGGACTAAGAAGCTATACGTAGTTAAAGCGAGAGATATAGCTAAAGAGCTAGGAAGTACTAGATCTGCGAACCTAGTGCTCTTAGCAAAGTATTTGAAAATTGAGCAAACTTTATCTCCAAGCGTAATTAAGGAAGCAATATTCGAGGTATTGGGAAAGAAAAAGGGAGAACTGGCATCAAGGATATTTGAAGAAGCGTTAAAGAGGTTTAACTACTAAATATTAAACTAACTAAACTTCAATATCCACATATGTCTGGTCTTAAGTATACAATGAGCGTTCGTTTGTAATATGGAGCTTGTAGTTCCATCTCTCCTTGACAATTTCTGCATTTCTCCTAATACAGGTTATTTCAACTAATGAATTTAGAAAAACTTAGTAAATGCCTTTCCATTTCAGATACTGAGGTAAACAGAAACATTGTTATGGAAAATTTGAAATTATCTAATAGCTTTTTTTATTTGTTTTTGTTCGTCTCTAGTAAATTTTTTAATGCTTTTAAGGAGAGCCTTTTTATTTTTTGAATACAAGGGGAAATCATTCATAGTGTTTTAAACATCACAGCGATTTATTTTTGAATATAGTTTTTGGTAGCCCCAAGGGGATTCGAACCCCTGTTGCCACATTGAAAGCGTGGAGTCCTAGGCCAGCTAGACGATGGGGCCTTAACTGTCCTTTATTCTGTCTCTTATACACATCTCCGAGCCCACGAGACCTCTCTACATCTCGTATGCCGTCTTCTGCTTGAAA
>CALBHZ010000141.1 GCA_937892815.1 uncultured archaeon
GAAAATAAGTTCTAAGTAAATACCTAATAGTAGTAAAAAGATCATCGAGATTCCTATATGAGAACTCATTAAAGTTGCAACTACGGAGTGAAAAACTATTAGAAGAGGCCCATTTCAACCCTATTATGAGAAAGAAGTAGCATGTGCATATTATATTATGATTATAAATAAGGATGTACACCTATTTCTACGATCTGAAGAACTCTTAGTTAAATACATGTGTTACCTCTCCATGTTGAACGAAATAGGTTATCTTCCTATACCCGGTCTTCAAGTTCTGTATATCTATAAGCGATCCGTATCCGAACTTTCCGCACTTCTTACATATCATCTTCCCCAACCACTTACACCTATATCTCATGTACTTCTTCCTATACCTCTCTATGTATTCTAGAATTTTACATCTATTTTTCGATAATAATCTTTTAAACCACTTCAAATATTTATCCCTATCCCTTCGATAGTACGGCTTACTCAAGCACTTGACGCTACATGCCTTTCGATAAAGCATCATCTTCTCTCCACAAACAGGACATTTGGGAAGCTTGCTCTCAACCCTCCCTAATATCTTCTTTAGAATAGGCCTCATCTATACTAACGGCCTTGCTTAACGTTTTTACTGCATTGATAAACAAACAACGACAAGCAAATTTGTCAAGACTTTAGCCTGCCTCTCGAAGTTAAAGGGAGATGGGGCTATTGAAATACCGAAGGCTGGATTTTCCTTCCTTTAAGGCAGGAGGATCGTTATCCCTGGAGCATACTAAGCTATGGAATGAAGCTCTATCGCGTCTTGAAGCTCACTCAATAGAGAGGTTAGAAGACGTAAAATCGATAGCCGTAGAAAGAGATGTTAGCTTTTACGACGCTTCATACGTATGGCTAGCGGAGGAGAGAAACTTAAGCTTAGTAACCGAAGACGAGGAGCTTTTAAAGGTCTGTAGAAAAGCATAAGGCTTGAAGATTTCTTAGGAAAATGTCAATTCTTCAAATTGCCTAATTGATACGCATTGAGGAGGGTAACGGTAAAAATTCGATTAAGGCATGTCTTTACAAGTTCTACACTAACTCTTAAAATATCCCAGATACCTCCTAGC
>CALBHZ010000142.1 GCA_937892815.1 uncultured archaeon
TTATAGATAATGTACTTCCACACGGTGTCGAGCTCTTCCAAGCCCATCATTTATTTCCTAGAGGGTTTGTATTATTAATACTTTAATTAGGAGGAGATCTCCGAGCTTCATTCCTTCTTTTCTATTGCTTTTATCACTTCCAATATATCCTTTACATAAAGCTTTACATTCCTCTTGCTCACACATATGCTACCTCCTTAAAAATCCTTTCCCTGATCTCTTCCCTCACCGCGTCGTAGGGCACTACATCCACTTTAACGCCAAGCTCTTCCTCGAGGTAGATGGAAAGCCCCACGAATTCAAATAGCGTAGCTCCTTTGTGGAACTTCACGAGCACGTCGAGGTCGCTCGTTTCTTTCTGTTCACCGCGAGCGAAAGAGCCGAAGATGCCTATAACCTCCGCTTTATACCTCTCCCTTATTACTTCTCGCAATTCCACGAGCCTTCTTTTAACTTCCTCTAAGCTTTTCATCCCTCCTCTCCCTATGCGAGGTTTCAAGTATCCTGTCCATCGAAGATAACTCCGGAGAGGATTGGTAAAAACCTTACCTTCAGATCCTTACCGGAAATATGATGAATTTAGGCCTTCTTAAATCATCTACTACTAATCGGCCCGATTTCATAAAACCTCGTCACAACTCATATCCTCGGCAAGCAACGAGCGTTGAATGCTCTCAACGACCTGTAGCTCCAGAGGAGTTCGAAGACTTAACTAACGCACTTCTATCCGATATTTCCTCCGCTCAAGCTCTTCGATAGCTAGGGAATAGCTCCTGCCGTAAACACTAATTATTATATAATAACATCATTATATTGTTATTAAAGAATTTGTCTTAGAGGCTATTCGTAGCTTTAGATAGCTCCTTCAACGTAATAAACCCGTACTCTTCTCTGAGGTATTTCGAAATAGGTTTAAACTCTCCCCCCTCTTCTTTGAAGACCGCTTTGGCGTTTAGCTTCTTGGAAGTGGCTAGTACGAAACAATCCCCTAAAGCTATGCCGAACCTATCCTTAATCCTCCCGGCTTCTACAGCTATCTCGCAGCTTGGAGGACGATGGTAGCGGAGCTCTTAAGGAAGTCCAGGAGAGCGCGACAGGCCTCCTCAAGCTCCTCGATGCCGGCCTTCGAGTAAATCCTCTTCGATACGTAGTAGATCTCGGTTAAGCTCACCGAGGATAGGAATAGCTTAACCTTTCTGCTCGAATATAACCCCTTCAAAAGGCTCTGCCAAGGAGACCTAGAAATTACGTACTCTATCGCTACGCTAGTATCTAGCACTAGCTTTGAGTATCCTCCCATATCTCTCAATCTCTTCCCTGCTCTCCTCTTCCTTAATCGATTTTAGAAGATCCTCTACTTCCCCGGGATCTAGATCTACCTTAACTACCTTATTTTCGAGACGCTCGATTACCACCTTTCCACCTTCCTCTCTAACGACCACCATATCTCCTTTTTCAAGCCCCGCCTTCTCCTAACGCCTTTAGGTATTACGATTACCCCCTTTCTGAGAACCCTGGTTATACTTTTATTTTGGACAGTACATCATGGTTTAGCTTTTATTTAAGTTTAACTTAAAAAAGCGATGACCTATGTGCCTGTCTTAAGGTTGGTGTGAATTAAGATTTTATTCAGCTTCAAAAATACAGTACCTTCTATTTTTTAATTCTTTTAATCAGATTCCCAAGACCAACGTAAACGTCAACATAGCCGCTCAGACGACTTTCAATTCTTTTAATCAGATTCCATAGGCGCTGGCAGGCTGGTTGAAGGCGTAGTAAAGCGCACTTTCAATTCTTTTAATCAGATTCGCCTACCCCACTTAACGAAGAGATTGAAACCGCTAATTTTCAATTCTTTTAATCAGATTCCTACTGAGCCTAAGCT
>CALBHZ010000143.1 GCA_937892815.1 uncultured archaeon
TATAAGAGACAGATTATTAGGAGATAACATAAAATTCTACTCTCCTCTCTATAAAAATTTTTGGACCTCTCTTAAAAAAACTTCCCATTTTCCTAATTGAGGTTTCAACTCGTATAAAATAAGATCACAAAAAGCCACATTATCTTCTATAGTCCGGGTCTTTAAAATCTCTTTCAAAGTATCCCTGAATTTGTTAAAATCATTTTCTAACATTTTACCTTTCTCTTTATCCCCCTTACTATATATATCGGTCAAATAGGGAAAAAATTTATTGGCTATTCAAATATTGCTTCCATCTTTCTGGTAAAGGCTTTACATGAAATGGAATTCACTGGAGTACGTGGTGTAGGTTTGAAGTTTAGTAAGAATGGTCAACTCACTCCGGTAATATTCATGGCTCAATGGCAAAATGGTAAGCCGGTAGTATTGTGGCCTGAAGAATGCGCTACCGGAGAATATATCCCGCCGTAAAGGGAGGGGGAAATTGATCCCTCCTGATTTTTTCCAACAGTTATTTAACGGAATAGTTATCGGTAGCGTTTATGCTCTCATAGGAATAGGATTATCGTTGATATTTGGAGTAATGAAAGTAATAAACTTCGCGCATGGAGAGTTGTATATGCTAGGCGCGTATGTAACCTTTTTCGGCTGTCATCTTCTCAACCTACATCCACTACTTTCCATGTTCCTCGCTATGATAGTGGTCTTCGTAATAGGCATGATTATCGAAAGATTCTCTATTTACTACATCCGTAAACGCCGTTCTCCGGACTTACATTATATCCTCTTAACTTTCGGGCTATCCATTTTTCTAATGAACCTAGCGCTTGCGTTGTGGGGACCTACCTATAAGAAAAATCCCCCCATCTTACCTGGGGTAGTGACTTTTTTCGGCATTACACAAAGCTATCAAAGGCTGTTAACGATATTCATTTCACTCGCTATAATCCTAGCTCTACATCTATACCTACAAAAAACGAAAATGGGTTGGGCGATGAGAGCTTCGGCTCAAAACCTAGATGCAGCTATGTTAATGGGTATAAACGTAAATAAAATTTATACGGTAAGCTTTGGTTTAGGATCCGCTTTAGCGGCTGCGGCTGGTTCTCTAATATCTTCATTCTTCTACATATACCCAACAATGGGGATGGTACCTGTTTTGAAAGCCTTCGTCGTAACAATACTCGGAGGTTTAGGAAGCATAC
>CALBHZ010000144.1 GCA_937892815.1 uncultured archaeon
CGTAAAGTAGAACCGTTGTAAATGCCTATGGTTATCCCTAGCCATGAGGATGGCTTTGTAGTAGCCTCCTACGGCTCTCTTGCTTGCCGTAGCCACCAGCTGAGAGGTAAAGGGAGCGTAGTCCCTTCTTGGGTAGAGCTTCCCTCTTACCCTACTCGGCATCCGAACGTACAAAGAGACCTTTCCTTCATATCCTTCAGGGGCCGTTACCAGTACTTGAGCGGTTGACGAGCTCGCCGGGCTTACCGAGACGTCGTCTATCCATACCTTCATCTCCTTTATCAAGGCCCATCTAGCGGCCGAGATAACGAAGCTATTCGTCTTATCGATTATCGTAGTTACCGCCCTCCCATTTTCATCTACTCCGTCCTGTATTCCGTTGCTATAGTCCTCTTGAACTGAGGTCGTGAAGTCTACTAAGGCCTTCGTATAGCTAGTATTGTATAGAGCATGTAGAGCGAAGGCTATCTTCGTAAATACTATAGGCGTTATCGATACCTCTCCTCTCCCCGGAGAGGTTAAAACCCAAGTCCTTCCATCTCCGTATACTACCCATTCGTATACGTAGCTTGGATCCTCTAAGCCCGTATTTCCTTCGCTAAAAGCGGTTAGCTTGCCCGTAGCGTTATACCTTGCTTCTTGAGCTAAGTAATACAGCTTAGAAAGGCGAGCTAGTTGGCTTGAATTTTCCCCTTTAAAAATCGCATAGAAGATCGGATCTCCGGTGATCAAGTACTTTGGTAGCTCTATTCCATACGTCTCTACAGTTGGTAAGGACCCTAGGTTTTCCATCGTTTCAATAACCCCCTTAACCCCCGTGTAGTTAGCGTAGCCGTAATAGGAGAAGCCTAAAGCCGATAGATAGCTGTATACGTTATAGTAGCTCCTCCACTTCTCTACCATATCGGAGTAATTACATCTAGCTACTATCGCCTTAATCCTCTCCGAGTACTGAGGCATTTCCTCCTCAAGCTTATGGAGAGCGAATAGGAGGAAGCCTTGATCGTAGGGATTAGAGCTCCTGCCTCCTACAGGTCTTCCGGTAGAAGCTTCGTAGAGAACGTAGGGCAGACCTTCATCCGTAAGCTCCCTCTCCTCTAAGAACGATAAGACCTTCTCTATCCTATACTTCACTCCCCACTCGCCTTCATAAGGAATTAAGCCTAGGGCGTGAGCATCGATTATCGCCATTATGTAAACTCCTAGATCCCAGTCGGTGAAGTAGGGCCAGTATAGGCCCGCTTTATGTAAGCCGGTATGTGGATCTACGCCTACTCCGGGTTGGAAGTAGTTCCATGCGCTAACCGCTATCTCCTTCCAATATTCACGCCAATACGAGGGCTTCTCGACGTGCTCGATCGTAGGCCCTTCTTGCTGAGGTACATATGATAGGTAATAAAGGGAGGAGATGGCTATTCCTAACGCAAGCGCTAAGACGAGTAGGCGTTTTTTACGTCTCAAAAATATCGATAACGCCAATAAGGGAGCTAATATCAAGAGGATGTAATAAGGGCTTCGCTCTTCCATAGGTTTAAAGGCGTTTACCGCCTCCATAGCTAAAGAGGCCAATAGCCTAGCTTCCTCTACGTTCGTAGCGGGCGTAATTACGTAGGTGCCTGTCTCTTATACACATCTCCGAGCCCACGAGACCTCTCTACATCTCGTATGCCGTCTTCTGCTTG
>CALBHZ010000145.1 GCA_937892815.1 uncultured archaeon
AATGGCTACTATGTAATAAGGGAAAAATAAAAGATGCTCATGGCCCATCTTCCCTTATTAAATTATTCAAATTGGAATAATTTTATGAATATATGAATATTCCTATATATGCTATGCTATGCCATACAGTAAGGAAGTATAGAGGACCTTTCCATGCCGTTAAGTAGATTCCCATACCACTTCGTACCTCTTACCCTTTACATTAATAATATTGCCTAGCTCTACTTCCAGAGGCTCGTACATATACGTATTCTTTCCAGTAGGCAACTTCACCTTTCTGTACGCTTCTTCTATCGTTCTCCCTCTAATTCTAACGACTACCTCCTCTCCCTCATCGGTGGTTAACGTATATTCTGCAGGTTTTTCCAGATCCGCTCTCCTTTTAAGCTTCGGAACTA
The DNA here is from genome assembly GCA_937892815.1 of uncultured archaeon. Lineage (GTDB taxonomy): Archaea > Thermoproteota > Nitrososphaeria > Conexivisphaerales > CALBHZ01 > CALBHZ01. Next base: position 399 of record CALBHZ010000145.1, read on the forward strand.
CGCTCATCTACCATTACACCCATACGAAGAGCTTTCCTATATATGCATATGCAGTATTTCCAGTAGATACAGAGTTTACAGTTACCTTCACGTACCTTACGTCTTCGTTAGTTAGCAAAGGTGGATAGTATTGCGTAAATGAACCAGGAAGGTCTCCAGTATCGAACCAAAGGGTATAAGTTACGTCATCGGTAGAATAGTAAAGCCTTATGAAGGATCCTACGGGAACGGGGCTTATGTATCCACCTAGCATAATGCCCATAGCCTTAGCGGTATATACGGAGCCTAGGTCTACCTTTACAATTTCAACCTCGGTTCCATCCGCAGATTCGTATTTAACCCCTCCTAGGCCGTCCCTCCTTACATGGAGATCGTTCCCGGTTACTATGGATGCTCCCCTCTCAAGTAGCGCTTTGTCTTCCGACGTAGGGCTCCTTATAATGAACGCAAGGCTTGTAAAGTACTGCTTAGATACGAAATACCTGTTCCTGCCTAGGTTTAGAGGTTGGTTAAATGAGGTTCCGGAGTAAGTGGCCTTATATCCTCCAATTTGCACTAGTTGCTGCCCGTGAACGTCTTCACTAAGGTATGCACCAGTTGCACCGGTCATGCTTACAAGTAATACTTCCGCATCATCTGGCGTTAAGTCGGAGAAAGGTAACCTCCAGTTAGCAGCGGCATCCCGATACACGTACCAATCCGAATATGAATACGGAGGTTCGGTAAGCTTCCTTACAGGATATCTCCATACCTCTTTCGCAATTTCCTCCGCAGATGGAGGCCTGGGCACGCCTTGAGGAGGGAATCCGCACATCTCTACGCTCCCTTACTTATCTCCGCAATTCTGCTATATAAAGCTACACAGCACTTAAGCAGGCTTTGAGGCTACGCATATCAGGTTAGTTCCTCCGTCGTTCTCAATACTGTTTACCTTGAAGCCTATTTCTTCAAGAAGCCTAGTTAACGTAGGTATGGTG
>CALBHZ010000146.1 GCA_937892815.1 uncultured archaeon
CTTAAACCATCCTAGGTTTTTCGCCTTCATCCCAAGCCCTAGCAACTTCGTTAGCGTAATGGCAGATGCTCTCGTATCCGGCTTTAACGTGTTTGCAGGAACGTGGTTGGAAGCGCCGGCGGCTATAGAAGTTGAAATGGTTACTATAGATTGGTTAAGGAGGATTTTCAACTTTCCAGATACTACGAAGGGAATTTTCGTAAGCGGAGGATCGGTAGCTAACTTAATAGCTTTAGCAGTTGCGAGACACGTAAAGCTTAAAGATGAGATCGAAAACGCAGTTATCTACTTTTCAGATCAAACTCATTCATCCATAGAACGAGGCCTGAGGATTCTGGGTTTTAAGCGAGAGCATATTCGTAAATTAACTTCAGATGACAATTACCGTTTACCCTTGTTAAATCTTAGACGTGAAATAGCGAAGGATCGCTTAAACGGTAGGAGGCCTTTCTGCATAGTTGCTAACGCAGGCACGACTAATACCGGAGCTGTCGATCCGTTAGAGGAGTTAGCGGATTTGTGTAACGAGGAGGATCTATGGTTACACATCGATGGAGCTTATGGAGCGGCCTCGATCTTAAGCGATAAGGGAAGATCTTTATTAAAGGGAATAGAGCGCGCCGATTCTTTAACGATAGATCCCCATAAGTGGTTATTCCAACCTTATGAAATTGGTTGCGTTCTAGTTAGAGATGGAGATCAACTAAGGGAAACGTTCCAGATCTTACCTGAATATTTAGAGGACGTGTACAAAGTTAGGGAGTTCAATCCATGCGATTATGGTATCCAGCTAACCCGTAGCTTTAGAGCGCTTAAGCTCTGGATGTCCATTAAGATCTTCGGACTTAAAGCGTTTAGAAAGGCGGTTACGAGAGGGATATCTTTAGCCGAAATAGCTGAGAAGATCTTACGTGAATCATCGAAATGGGAAATTGTAACGCCAGCCCAGTTGGGAATTGTGACGTTTAGCTACGTTCCGGAGAGCGGGTTGAGCGAAAAGGCGGACTTAATAAATAGAAGGATTGTTGAGAAATCGATTGAAGATGGATTTGCCATGATAAGCTCAACGGTATTGAGAGGACGTACGGTACTCCGCTTGTGTACTATTAATCCACGTACTACGGAAGAGGATATAGGAAAAACGATAGAGAGATTGGAGGATATAGGAAGGGAGATAGAAGAAGAGCTAAAGTCTAAAAATGAATAGAGATAGGGGTCTTCATACCTTGAAACTCGCTCTAGGCGTAGTGAACTGCCTCCCTCCTAAATGTAAGAGGACTTCCGCTTTCTCGTTCCACATCTCCTTAGTTAATAGCTCTTCTTTAGCGTAGGCCGTTAAAACTTCACCGATGAATATAATACATTCTCCGGCTTCAACTGAATTTGTTAGCTTACATTCTAAATGACCTATACACTGTTCTATTATGGGAGGTTTGACCTTTTTAGCAGGTACGGCCTTTAAGCCCGTTAACTTGAACTTATCTACCTTCCTACCGCTTTTGCTTCCAGCTATCCACACCTCCTTAACTAATTTAGCCGATGGTATATTGACGGTGAACTCCCTCGTCCGTCTTATCAGCTGACAGGTATAGCCTTCTTTCCAAAGCGATATCGAGACCATGGGAGGTTCCTCGCTTACCGGCGTAATCCAAGAACAGGCCATGACGTTAGGCCTTTCCTTTTCATCTACTGAGCATATTAAAGCTACGGGCCTCGGATGTAGTAGGTAGTAAAAGGTCTCTACTTCTTTTTTCATGTTTACCACCTAAGGCTAATAATAAAGAAAAATTTCTTAAATCTTTAGAAGCTAGGTCAGACGCCGACGGGTAATCATTGAAATCATTCAAACGGGCGAGAGCTCATCATCCCCGCATTCAGAGCCTTCCGCTATAGGTATTTATTTAAACGTAAGAGTATAAAGATTACTGAGGAGGACGTGAAGTCAAAGGTTGTAATCGTGAGAGGAAATAACGCTTACTCTATGGTTCAAAAAGGATTAGATGAGTTAAATATCGATATTAGAGAGGATAGGGTGGTAGTAAAGCCAAACTTGATAATAAACGAGCCCTATCCAACTACCACCTCTCCTGAAACCGTTGAGGCCTTAGTTAAGTACCTTCGGAAATTCGGAAAGGAGATAATTATAGCTGAAGGATCGGGTTGGTGCGAAACATGGGAGGCTTTTAGAGATTTAGGGTATATAGATCTAGCCAAGAAATACGGATTGAAGTTAGTGGATTTAAATAGAGATAGATATGAGGTTCGGAAGCGTTTGGATGCGTTGACGCTAAAGAAGTTCGAGCTTCCGATCACGTTGAAGAATTCCTATCTGATTTCAGCTGCCGTTTTAAAAACTCATTCCTTAACTGGAGTTACGCTATCTCTCAAGAACATGATGGGAGCTACGATAGGTGAGGAAATTGAGGTAGCGAAGAAGAGGAGGTTCCATAGAAGGCTTGATGAAAGCATCGTGGATATCAACCTATATCTCAAGCCTAACTTAGCCGTAATAGATGGTAGGAAGGCATGTATTGGAGGAGAGTTGGGAGGAATTGCGAAGGAAATGGGCGTAATGATCTTTTCAAACGATCTAGTTGCTGCGGATACCGTAGGGGCTAAGCTTTTAGGCTTCGATCCCATGAACATAAGATACTTAAAGCTAGCTCAAGCTAAGGGGCTTGGTACAGCCGATTTGGAGAAAATAGACGTTATAGAGCTACGATAGGTGGAACCCTCTTTGCTTTGTAATTTAAGCTAACTTTTTAACGATCTTCGATGTTAAAGGCTTTAGAGTAATGTGGAGAATATCTACGAAAGTTCAAGATGAGAAGGAATGTAAGCTATGCGGTAAGAAGTCAATCGTTATATCGGGTAAGCTTGGAGTATGTGTCGAGTGTCTTAGGAGTAATGAAAAGGAGGCTTTAGAGCTAGCTAAAAAGGCCCATAGGTACAGTAGGGGGATGTTCGGGATGCCTGAAGAACCTCCTAGGGATCCTAAGGGTTTAACGTGCTACGTTTGCGCTAATCGATGTTCTATACCTGAAGGAGAGATCGGCTTCTGCGGACTTGTAGCTAATAGAAATGGAAAGCTCATCAGATTAGCTGGAACCGCCGAGAAAGGCGTTTTAGAATGGTATTACGATCCTCTTCCCACGAACTGCGTTGCTGAGTTCGTATGTCCTGGATGTACGGGTAGAGGGTATCCGAAATACGCTTACTCTCATAACGCCGCATACCGCTATTATAATTTAGCTGTATTTTATGGAGCTTGTAACTTAGATTGCCTCTTCTGTCAGAACTGGCACTACCGTAAATTAGCATCTAAGCACAAACCTGTAATGACCGCTGAGGAGCTAGCTGATAAAGTGTACGATAAGGTATCCTGCGTATGCTACTTTGGGGGAGATCCCTCCCCTCAACTTCAACATGCGCTAGCTTCATCTATCTTAATGCTTAAGAAAGCCAAAGGTAGGATCTTTAGGGTTTGTTGGGAGACCAACGGCCTCATGTCTACGGGATATTTGGAAAAGGCTTTAGAGCTGTCTTTGAGGACGGGAGGATGCGTAAAGTTCGATATTAAGGCGTGGACTCCCTCAATTTACAAAGCTCTAACCGGTTGTGAAAATTGGGCTTTATACGAGAATATAAAAGTGGTTGGAAAGAGGATAGAGGAGAGGAAGGAACCTCCGCTGCTAGTAGCAAGTACTCTAATAGTTCCAGGATATGTAGATGAAGAGGAGATAGAGAAGATAGCTTCCTTTTTAGCCGATATTGATCCCAATATACCATACAGCTTGTTAGCCTTCCACCCCGATTACTTAATGGACGATCTTCCTCCTACTAGTAAAGGGCATATGGAAAGGTGTTTAAAAGCCGCTAAAAAAGCCGGATTAGTTAACGTACATATAGGAAATCCGTGGCTTCTCGG
>CALBHZ010000147.1 GCA_937892815.1 uncultured archaeon
AGGATACATCGACTAATCTCTCTATAGAGTTAAAACCTTAGACCAAAGGGATCTATCTCCGCGAATTTCAAACTTCCTAGAGATTGTAGACCTGTCCATTAACACCTCCTTCTCTAATTCAAGCTTTAGGCCCTTAAGATTTTCACTCAGATTCTTCTCTTCCCTAGTTAGCGATTGGATTGGTGTTAGGCGTTTCCGAGTTTGAAGTGTATATTGCTGAAGCGTTCTTATGTAGCGGGACGCGGCGGATAAGCTTGGGAGAAGTTGGGGTTTATGTTCCTATAGAGCCGGAGTTCGTAACGAATGAGGTTCTATTAGGCAGGGAACGATTGATGAAACCGCTTTTCAGATTCATTCGCGCGTAGGAAGAGCTGCTACTATGCGACCTCAGACTACAGGAGGATAAAAGGGTTACGTTAAGGAGGCTGTGGAGCTGTTCAAGAGCGGGTACCTGCTGAGGTAGGTGTGTAAATTCAGCTAGAGTTAGATATGCTGGCAAGAAGCCTAACGACACGCTAAAACCTTTTTGGAGGTGCGCGTATGTCAACTTTTCTTGAATTCCTCAAGGATCTTCCTAACCTGTCTTATAGCATATCTTGCTTCCTCTGGGTTGTATATCCCCTCGTAGAAGGCCTCGTCGTGAAGCGTCCTCATAACGTCGCTATAGAGCGCTCTAAGGTCTTCCCTGTCCATCTTCCTCAGCAGAGACCTGCGTTCGCTATGCGATGTAGGGGTTACACCCAGCTTCCGGTTTATGTAGGAGTTTACGGCGACGATCATCGATAGGAAGGCCTTATCTGAGGCGTTCCTGTAGAGCAACATATCCTTGGATTTGACGGCCTTCTCAAACTCCTCTTCAGCATACTTAAGGATCTCTTCAGCCGTCACCAACGAGCTATCCAACTTCATAGTAAATAACGACGTATAAGCTGAATATTAAGGTTGATGTACACGCGTATTTTGGTAGACATTAAATTCTTTACCCTTTTAATTCTCTTTAGTATT
>CALBHZ010000148.1 GCA_937892815.1 uncultured archaeon
GGATAATGTCATAAAGATCATTGATCAAGCTAGAATTCGTATACCTATCGTTTCGTGTATTGTTGGAGAATCCGGATATGAAAGAAAGGCGAGAGACTCGTTGAAGAGCTTAAGGGTACCCTGTTACCCTACTCCTGAAAAAGCAGCTAAGGGTTTAAAGGCCCTAAGGCTTAGAGCGGAGTACTTGGAAATACCAAAGCTACCTACATTGAGGTTAAGTGATCAGAACAAAGTAAAATGGTTAGATAGGCATCTCAAAATTAAAGCTCTAATCGAGCCCTATTCATATAAGTTACTATCTGAGTATGGGATTCTGCATCCTAAATCAATCGTAATTAGAGTTATAAAAGAGCTTAAAAATGCTTTAGAGAAGATAAACGAACCATTCGTTATGAAGGCGATTTCCCCTAAATTACTTCATAAAACAGATGTTGGAGGGGTTATCTTAAATTTGAAGCGTGAAGAAGCGGTATCCTAATTCAAGAGATGATAGAAGGTATTGAAATCTTAATTTCCGGATTTAGAGACCCTACGTTCGGACCCGTAATTACTATAGCCTCTGGAGGGGATATATACGGAACTATTGAAGGACTACGTTTTTAGAACTTGCCCCTATATCTATTAACGACGCTTTATCTATGATTAGCCAGTTAAAGATACATCCGATCTTAGCTGGTTACAAGAAGGTAGAGGATATGATATCAGAGGGCTTGCTAACGTATTAATTAAGATATCTGATATGATAATCGATAATCCGTTAATAAGGCAATGTGGACCTCAATCCAGTAATCGTCAAGAAAAGGAGAGTATATGCCGTAGATGCAAAGATTTTATTGAGAGATTAACGTTGCTATTTTATTTCATTTTTCGATCTTATGGTGGTATTTATCATTATTCTCGATATATCCGATATACAATCTAGTATCCTTGTTAGGTGGGTTAAGAGAACCCTATCGCTTATAGAGTTCAAAAGCTTTTCACATATAAGATGTCTTAAATAAATAACATTTAGTAATTTCTTTAAATCTTTCTCGTTAAACGCCTTTAAACATTCATAGTAGAAACTAGACATATCATTTATTACGCCTTTGG
>CALBHZ010000149.1 GCA_937892815.1 uncultured archaeon
CTGTAGCTTCAAATGGGGAAGAAGCGTGTATAGCAATTCTCTTGGATAGAAAGGATAGGAAATTGGAGGTTAGAAGAGGACCTGAAATTTTTTTGAAAGAAGACGTTAAGAGGTTCCTTAGGAAACATGGCAATGATCCGCTTTTATGGATAGGAGAGGATTTAAGGATTTATTCACTAAGAAACTATAAGCTTTCTAGAGCAAGAGACGCCCTAGAAGAGATCGTAAGCAAACCTATTGAGCATGGTATCGCTAAGGGATTATCGAAATATATTAGGGAATACTTCAGAATTGTAGAAGGGGAAGCTCTGGAGAAAGCCAAAGGGGTAATTAAAGAGGCATTATTTAAGCTAGAGGTTGAAGATGTACCGCCCTGTCTTTAGGTTAAATGAAATATTGAAAAATTACTTATTCCTTCTTTCCTATCCTGAGGAAACTAGACAAGAGGCGGAAAAGAGATTTGAAGAGTTAAGGAAAGTAGGAATTGAAGCCCTTATATTGGAAGGCCCTATAGAAGTTAAGAACGTAAGGATCCTAGGAAAAGGCCATGCAAGCTTAGTTATAAAGGGAAAGTTGATAGAAGGAGAGGAAGTCGCAATTAAAATATTGAGAACGGATGCAGATAGATCGAGTTTGGAAAGAGAGGCGGAGCTGTTAAGGTTGGCAAACGCAGTCGGGGTAGGGCCTAGACTATATAATTACGCTAAACACGTTATCGTTATGGAACTTGTCGAAGGCGTTAGGATAGGAGAATGGGATCCTACGACGTACAAAAAAGATGATGTAATGTACGTTATAAGAGATCTTCTAGAGCAGTGCAGACGGCTGGACGTCATTAACTTAGATCATGGAGAACTATCAAATCCTGCTAAACACGTTATCATAGGAGAGAGACCTGTTATCTTGGATTTCGAATCTGCAAGCCTCAACAGAAGGCCATCGAACGTTACTAGCTTAGCTCAATACCTTTTTATCTCCGGTCCTTTTTCGGACTACTTTCGTAAGTACTTGATTCGAAGGAGTAAGGAGGAGGTAATTGGTATCTTGAGAAAGTACAAGAGGGATTTCAACGACGAGGTGTTCAAAGATATGCTTCGCTTCTTCAACCTATTACATATTAGCTAAAGCTAAATAAGTTTAAATTTGCTTAATCTTTTAATCTTATGGAAAATGTTCAAAGTCGTAAATAGAGAAATTAACAAAATAAGGAAATTTGAAACTAAAGATATAGTAAGAAGAAGGATAGTTATAACAGCGAAACAGGTTAAGCTTCTTAATCATCCTGTAGGTGAGGCGACGACGATATTCAATCCTTCCCTCTTAATAGATGATAAAGATGGGGTTAAGCTGTATGCCCGTATAGTGCTAGGCTACTTTTCGTACGCAAGCGCAGTAGCCGAATTGAGGCTTTCAATACAGGATATCTATACGCCCCCTATTAACTACGATGCGAACCTGATATTATATCCAGGAAGTAAGTACGATTTCTGGGGGGTGGAAGATCCTAGAGCTTATAGATTTGAGGGAAGGGCTTTCATAACGTATTCAGGAAGAACCGTTAGTTATTTTAACCCAGCTGTGAGGATTGAAAGAACGTTACCAGTTAATGCAATTCTAACCGATGATGGTTGGAAGAAGACTCATGTTTTCAGGCTTCCGAAACAAATAAGGCAGTTCGTAGTAAGCGATAAAGACGCATTTCTACTCAAAGCAAATAAGAAGGTTCTTCTCTTTCATAGACCACATTTAAGCGACGATAGCTTCTACTTGGCTATAAGCGAGGTATCGCATGATTTGCTTAAGATAGGTAATGGGGTGAAGAACGTGGTAGTAAATAATACTAGGACGGCGTTTGAACCTTCTAAGTTTGAGATAAAGTTAGGATGGTCGACCCCTCCTATAGAAGTAGAAGATAAGTATTTGGTGCTCTTGCACGGTGTCGATGTAGAGATTCAAGCTTATCGTGTTTTCGCCATACTACTAAACGATAGGGGGGAGATCATAGCCGTTTCCCCCTTCTACATTATGGAGCCTAAGGAAAGCTATGAAATATACGGAGATAGGCCGTATACCATATTCCCGTGCGGTGCTCAAAAGATCGACGATAGCATTATAGTTTCGTACGGAGCGGCGGATTCGGTGATAGGAATTGGAGAGATAAAGGTAGACGAACTTCTAGGAATATTGGATAAAGGTAGGCTGTGTTAGAGCTTTTGGTACAATTCTATGAATTTCTTAGCTACCACTTCGCTACTGTTCTCTTTAACGAACTTTTCAGCGGCCCTTAAAACTGCATTTCTATAGCTATCATCCTCTAGGAGCCTTACTATTTTCCTCTTTAAGTCCTCAATATCCGTATACAATACTACGGGCTTAACCCCGTGTTCCTCGGGTAGTGTTTCAAAATACCTAGCTTTAGGAGCTATAATAGGACATAGAGAGCCTAGGCATTGATAGACCGTTGATGATACAACCACACTTTCCGTAGATCCTTTAGGAAGGAGATGGATATCGGATCTATTTAAGAAATCGTAAATCTCCTCGATCGTCAATCTCTTACGTATTTGCTCAATCCACCTTTCTTTTACGTGTAGCATTCCGTTAGATCTCACTATTCTGTACACAAGATCGTATCTGCTTCTTAGTTCTCTTAACGCCTTAATATAATCCATATATTCAAATTCTGGCTGTCTACCGAAGCTAAAGAAGATCTTTTTAGCTCCCCTTCTTTCAACCTCTCTAGGCTTAGTAAGCGGGTAGCAGGGATATGGTATAACGTAGACGTTTTTAGCATTACATACTTCATCTATATATCTACGATCGAAAACTACAACGGCATCAAACTCCTCTACATTACGATATTTTAGATCCTCCTTTTTCCCTTCATGAAGAACAACGATGACCTTAGAACGTTTCTTTATCTCTGGAAGTATTCTTTCCACTTCACGACATGGTAAGCCTCTGTAGGATTCAACTATTAAGAAATCGAAGTTTTCGCTTAGTAATTTTTCGTTATAGATTTTTCCGCTCCCTCCACGTGGATCGTCCTCTTCATAAGCTCTAATTACAAAATCTTCATCCTCCATTATAATCTTATGATGCCACCATTTATTAGCGCTTTTAAACGTGGGAGCAAAAACTATTAACTCATGACCCATCTTAATAAATTCCCTTCCTATAAGTTCAGCATGTAAAGAGGCCCCGCACGTTGCGTTCCATCTCCCTAAGATAGCTATTTTCATCATCGATCACCAAGAGTAAGTACGTTAGGGCTAAAATTAACCTTACCTTTAACTTGAAAGCTTTTTTAAAGCTTATAAGTTTAGCACGAATAAGTAAAAATAGACGGTACCTTTTGGAGGTGGTCTATCATGCTTATGGAGTTAAGCAATAAGGTTACTGATATATATTCTCAGAGAAGGGGAGATCCGAAATTCAAGAGGTTCGTAGGAGCTATTCTATGTGGAGGTTATGGTAAGAGGTTAAGGCCTCTAACCGAATCTACGCCTAAATCCCTAATAGAGATAAAGAACGGCTATACGATCCTAGAACGTCAAATGTTCCAATTGAAGTACGTAGGTATTAGTAAAGTATACCTTCTTGCAGGATATCTTCATGAAAAGATAAAGGAACGATACGGGGAAAACTACAACGGTTTGAAAATTGAATATTTAATTGAAGACAAACCGAGAGGTACTCTTTATGCAATAAACAACTTATTAGACGTATTAGATGAAGATCAAGTAGCCGTAATTATGAATGGAGACATAGTAACTGACGCAAACATTTCCGAAATGCTAAACCAGTGGGTAGAGGATACGGTAAGCATGTTAGTTACTCCCTTAATTTCTCCTTACGGTATAGTTGAGTTAGAGGCGGATCATAGAATAACATCGTTTGTCGAGAAGCCCAAACTTCCTTACTACATAAACGGAGGGATATATATTGTTCCTAAGACCCTAGAGAGACACTTTAAGGAATTCAAGGAAGGGGATGTAGAGAGGCTTGTATTCCCTAGGCTAGCTAGGGAGGGGTTATTGAGGTACTATAAGGAAGATGAAGCCTATTGGTGCTCGGTCGACTCTCTAAAGGACCTAGGGAACGTTCAAAAGGAGTATGAGAATAGAACGGATAAGCCTTGGGGATATGAAAAAGTAATAGTTTGTACAGAACACTACTTAACTAAAATGCTCTATATTATGAAGGGCTATAGAACGTCATTACACATGCATAAGGAAAAAGATGAAACCTTACACGTAATTAGAGGAGAAGGAATAGTAGTATTGGAGGGAAAGCACATACGCGTTAAAAGCGGAGATATTGTAAGGATAAGGCCTAAAACACAGCACTTAATATACGCTATTGAAAATATGACAATTTACGAATATTCTACACCGAATTTAAGCGATGTTATTAGGATAGAGGATCCGTACCGTAGAGACGATTAGATTAGTTCATCATTCCAGAGAATGGATAGACAATTGAAACACAGGTTGTTCGCTCCGCGTTCAACGTGGTTTTGATTAGAACCGTTAAATGTATCGCTTATCTCTAAATGTACACCACACCACTTACATTTCATTTTTAAGGGTTAATACATCGTAATTAGTTAAGGATGGGATTTTAAGTTAGTTTACCATTTAGTCTAAAGATTTGTTGACGTTTAACTTGAGAAAGATCGATAAAGTTAATTATGAGACCTTACTTAACCCTTTTCTTGAACTTACGGGGCCGTCGTCTAGCTTGGTCTAGGATGCCAGCCTGGGGCGCTGGTGATCGCGCGTTCAAATCGCGCCGGCCCCACCATTATTTACCAGCTATTACATCAGAGCGTTATTCCGTTTACGGTATGAGCGTTTTTATATATTAATTATCTCTTTATGTATAGAAGTTGCGCTATTTCTATATTTTTATACAATAATTTAAATAAGTACGAAATGAATATATAAGATTAAACCATACTTAATATGAAATGGAAGAGGTTAGAAGGGTCCAAGTAACTGGAGGGTCTACCTATATAGTATCGCTACCCAAATGGTGGATAAAGGATATGAAGATAAAGCCTGTCTCTTATACACATCTGACGCTGCCGACGAATTAGACGGTGTAGATCTCGGTGGTCGCCGTATCA
>CALBHZ010000150.1 GCA_937892815.1 uncultured archaeon
TGGATGGAAATGCGACTTTGGTTAAAAGCGTAAAGGTAGGTCCACGCATCACGGAACTTACACTTGAAGCCGGAAAAGGCGAGCTCCTTATAGCTTTAAGAGCGAAATCGGATTCTGTGCTTAATCCAGCTTACGTGGCCGTGAAGACCGAGGGTATAGGACCGTCCTTCTCTTTCCGGAATTTAAGGATATACCCAGCTGAAGTAAAGCCGGGAGAGAAGGTTACAATATCGATAGAGGTTATAAATGAGGGAAATAGGGCCGGAAGACATACCGTAAACCTCTACATTAACGGCACTTTAGAAGGTTCGACAACCGTAACTCTTACGGCCGGAGCTTCTACAGTTGTAACCTTTGAAGTGATAAAGGAACAGCCCGGAAGGTATGCTGTTACTGTAGAAGGGCAGGAGGGATACTTTACGGTTACATCGCCACCTCCAGCTGAAGAAAAGCCAGGAGAAGAGAAGAAAGGCATAATAGCTACGGTTACCTTTGGCTCTGAGCTTACGCCGGAAGTAAGCTTCCTGAGGAGCTTCAGAGATAACTTAATACTAAAGACCTTTGCGGGCAGAAGCTTCTACGTGGCCTTCGATGCCTTCTACTACTCTTGGAGTACGCCTGTAGCGAAATGGATCGAAGTGAATTCATGGAGTAGGGGCGTGATCAAACCGTTGCTTTATCCCTTGATTGGCGTATTAAAGTTGACAGTGTTGCTAAGCGAGCCGTTTATCGGGCTAAATGCTGAGGCGGGAGCGGTATTTGCCGGTTTCCTCGCTTCCTCTCTGCTTGGCCTTGTATACCTAGCGCCTATACTTATCGTCTACAATATCTTTATTAGGAGGACGTCTACTAAAAGACCGCTTAAATGCTTAGCTTATGCATCATTAGGTTCCCTAGTCCTAATAGGCGTGGCTGAGCTAATGGCATGGCAGCCTTTGTTAATCCTCTCTACTTCGGCGTTCGTCTTAGCGAACATTCTGCTCGCACCGATGACGATAGCATATATTGTAAAGCGTAGGTAATCCAGCAATCTCCATTTTTATTTTTAATGTGATGATGCCTTTAGGTATAGCTAGAGGTAATCATCTCGTTACACTCACCTATAGAGTATCTGAATTAATCAGAGATTTCCTAAGTAGCGTATATGAGAACGAAATATTATATTGTAAAACGGTTTTAAGCTATCATTTAATGGAATCTTCCAATCCTTCAGAATTTGAAATTTCATCGATCTCCCTAACAAACTTTTTAATATCACGAATTCGGAGTAACCACCTGTAAACGTTCTTTAATTCCATTTATTAAGCGATTATCTTATGTGGGGAATCGCGATAGCGATTACATCAGTTAGGTTCTTTAAGTGTTGGTTCTTCTGCTTACGGTTGCTAAATCCCCACTTAATATCCTATGGAACATGAATACGAAGAACAGCAATAGAGACGTAAAGGCTACGGCGTTGGACAGCATCAACCCTACGACTTTCCCAATACTGAAGACCGAATAATCTATGAATCCATGAAGCACAGCTGGCAATATTACGCCTCCAGTCTTCTCCCTCAAGATACCGAATACTACTCCTAGGAAACACGCTAAACCCGTAATACCTACGAGTGCTGGAGAAATGTACATGTATCCCGTAAATGGATTAACGCCCGTGAGTAAGTGCGGTAAGCCGAAGAGGAAAACTCCTGTTATCAACGTACCTTGAGACCACTGATACTTGACTCCTAAGATGCTTCCGTACTTATGTGTAAACACTTCATTTAACCTCGATTGAACGTAGCCTCTAAAGAACAGCTCTTCAGCGAAGCCGACGAAAACGAAAAACCATAAGGCATCGATAGCCAACGTTCCTAAATCTATAGGGGCGATTGATTTCGTAGCGAAGGCCACCGTAATAAATACGGAGGAGACGGTAGCGAACAAGAGACATACGTAAAGCGACCACTTCAAGCTAAATTTCAAGCTCTTAGGGACAAGACCGTAACCTCTAATATTCTTGTGGATGAAGATGCCCGCAAGGCTTAGCCCGATCATTAACGTCTTGGAGAACCAGCCGTAATAGCCGTTAAAGAGAGCTTGAAAATACCAGGCAAGAATTAGAAATACTAACAGAAACGCGGTTACTTCGGTTAATGCGAAAGCCCTTAACTTTTTAGGTGTAGGCTCCATGGTAGTAACTTAACGGAAAGATAAACGACCTTAAAAACTTCTACCGGACATAGTTTAATTCATTAATACCTACTGGAAGTTCAAGTTACTCCTAAGTATTTAAGACAAAATTCGAAATTTCCTAGAAGTACCGTTTAAGGTCTTAACCTCATACATTTTCAATAGTACGCTTCCTATCCGATCTCTACATTAGATATTCTACGGGCGCTTTTAACTTAGGTAAACGCTCTTAAGGCCTTTCTTAACCGCTAGCTTGTGAACCAACTCATCTCCCGTATACAGCCTTTGAGCCTTCACGAAATCGGCCGAAACTACCTGTAATGCATCGACCTCATATACGTGATATTTTTCGATAAGAGGCCAAGTTAGCGTAAGCAGCTTGACCTTGACAGGCACGATATTCAACATCTTTAACCTCAATAACCTCATCGTCTCCCCTAAAAATTGCTTCCTCGCTCTCTCATAATCCTCTCTGCTTAACCATCCCCGTTTAAAGTATTTATCGAATACCCCAAGAACCTCTCCTATATTCCACGCTGAGAACGAAAGCGAAAGCTCACCGTTTAGAGCTCTACGGTATATCTCGATGACTTCTTCGCTTCCAGGCTCCGATATGTAGCGCTTTACGATAGCGCTTGAATCCAAGTATATCATCGTTAAATCCTCAACTCCCTTAGCTCTCTAACCGACTTCCCCGCATCTGTAGCTACCCTAGGCTTAATGGGGCTGATCGACAACGGTAGCTCTTCGCTTTTCACTTCATGCTCTAAAGCCTCTATAATTAAGAGGTCGGCTACCTCTTCTTCGATAGCTTCCTCAACTGCTCTGCTAAGCGCCTTCAGCCCTCCTCTGCTACCAACCTTCAACTTAAGCTCTTCCCAAAGCTTCCGATCGATCGTTACGCTAGTCTTAATCTTCTCCATACTCTAAACCCTACATAAGGTTTAGAGTAAAATGTTATTAAAGTTTCCCGTTAGGTAAGCATTGGAACCCTTCATCAGCCTTTCGTTACGGAAGTAAACGAGTTGCCTACCTTCAATAAAGTACCCTCATTTACTCAAGGCTTTCAAGCGATCTTAACTAAAAATCCTCTTACCACTTGCTCAAGAACTCCTTAAGGCTTATGGCCTTTTCGCACGACTTGAGCAGCTCTTCGTCCTCGGTCACTAAATTCACATCTAGGCTTTCCGCTAGCTGAACGTAAGAAGCGTCGTAGAAGCTGATATTCCTCTCTACAGCTAGCGACTCTACCTCCTCTACCTTCGCTATCGAGTAAGTCTTAAGAGCGGAAAGGACTTCATCCCATAACCTGATAAGCCTCCTCCAATCCTTTACTACCCCTATCTTATGCTCCTTCCATATGGCGTTGCCTATCTCGTACTTGGTGAGATCGTGCACTGCCAACTTTTTAAGGTAAGGGACTACCTCTCTACCCTTGGCTTTAAGGAGAGGATATAGAGCAGACGCGTCTATTATTACCTCTTTCCCCTCCATTCCCTAATCACCTTTATCCACTCCTCCTCCTTCACGTCTTTCATCAGTTCCACGATCCCTTCGATTGTCTTTTCAAGCCTCTTCCGCTTCTCCCTCTCTATCGCTTCTTCGAGCGCTTTTACGATCACTTCTCTAAAATCCACTCCCAGCTTCTCCGCCTCCTCCTTCAACTCCTTTCTAACTCTAACGGATAAAACCCTTGTAGACGTTATCAGTATACAGATACTTGTATTCATATTTATCTCTTTCTGACGGCATTTGACAGAGGTAACTGGAAGGCTGTAACTGCATCGTAGAACTTTCAAATCTTTTAGTTGGATTCGATCGAATCCAAGCTCCAATGGCTAAACAAGGTAGAAACACGCTCCTTTAAACGCTACCTTGTGTATAATAGAGGGAGCGAAGCAAAGAATATTATCAGCATCCAACTGTAAAACTTAGATGTCTACTATTTTGTTATGTGAGGCTTTTATTAGCTAGATACGGCTTTTTCATACTGAAAGTCATCGGGGAAAGAAAAGGTTTAGGAGGCGCGAATCTTCTAGTTTTACAGGTCTTAGCTGAACTAGACCTGTCTCTTATACACATCTGACGCTGCCGACGAATTAGACGGTGTAGATCTCGGTGGTCGCCGTATCATT
>CALBHZ010000151.1 GCA_937892815.1 uncultured archaeon
ATGATACGGCGACCACCGAGATCTACACCGTCTAATTCGTCGGCAGCGTCAGATGTGTATAAGAGACAGGTATGGTTCGTATGCTTCGTATTCCAGCTCTTTAACTTCCTTCCCGTCAACCTTTCCTTTCACGAAGCCGATGAATATAACGAGAGCTCCACATTCTAAAGGAGATCTGTCGATTAAATCCCTAACCTCCTTCTCTATCTCTACCTCGCGTTCTACTACGCCGGATTTAACGCCTCCAGATACCGGAGGTAATAACGCTACTTCATCTCCGTCTTTAAGCTCTTTGCTATGCTTCTCAACCTTGCCATTTACCATCGTAAGTATGCCAGTTTCAGGTTCTAGCTTGAAGAGGTTAGGTCTTAGCTTTTTCAACCTATCGAGGAGATCGGATAAGGTAGAGCCGTTCGGCAAGTCGATCGTCTCCTCCTTCGTTCCTGCATAGTCTCGGATTATAGAGAAGTATACGACTTTAACCTTCATCGTTCTTAGTTCGTAAGTGGAAGGTTAAAAAGGATGCTAGGGATCCGTTTAATAGCCTATAAAGAGAGTGTCCTTCGACTATCCCTTTAAAGCAAAAAGCCTTCCTAAGTTCTCTACGCACTCCCCTAGTCTTAGCTCACTTATTACATCCCAAAACGTAGCTTGATTGCTCGTAACCACAGGTTTGCCGATATCCTTCTCTAACACATCGATGATCTCTATAGTTCTGAAGTTCGTACAGCTAATGAAAACGCCGTCTGCTTCTGGAATATCGACCTCCTTTCCTAATTTATAGGCAACCTCAGGCCTGAGCTTTCCTATCTCTAAGTTCGATGATATGCCTAGGCCTTTAACGCTAACTATCTCAAACCCATTAGCCTCTAAGAACGCCTTCTCCTTCGCGTTTACCTCGTCTATATAAGGCGTTGCTAAAGCCACCTTTTTCACTCCAAGCTTTTTTAACGCTTTAATTACAGCTCCCGCCGTCGTTACAACGGGAATATGGAGCTTGTTCTCGATTTCCTCGGCTATTTTTCTATCGTACCCATATCCTCCTACTAGGCTTCCGGACGTACATCCGTAGACTATAACGTTGACGTTAGCATCCGCTAAATCGGAAGCTGCTGAAAGGGCATGCTTTTCCATCTCAAATAGCTCTTCTACCGTAACGTTAACGAGCTTCATCCTCGCGACGTGTAAACTTACCCCATGAGGCATTAACCTCCTAAACTCTTCTTCCATAGTGGTATTCGAAGAGGGGACTATTAAGCCAACTCTAGCTCTCCAACCGTACATCTCTACTCGTTCTCCTATACACGTCCTTTTTATAAATTCCTTTTCTTTAAAGCTCTAAGCGATTAGCCTATTGAGTACCTCAACTATTGAACGATGTACGCTATAACCTATCCCATCTACCGATAGAGACGGTTTTCCAGTTACTCCATCGATAGCGCCTGCTTCAATAGCGGCCTTTAACATCGCTTTCTCATGTAATGGCTTATGCATGTACTTACGCTTTCCAGTGAGATATGCAAGACACGCTTCGATTCCATAACCTCCCCAATTCGATACCGATGATACTACTAACGCGTCTACGCGAGAGGTAGCCGCTATACCGGCTTTGCATGGACATCGACATACCTCTCCGTAGGGCACGCGTTTTCTCACTACGTCTACTATGTTACCCATACCTACTTCATTTCCCCCATCTCCAATCCCTATCGTTAAGATATTGCGCTTCCTCGCAAGCTCTAAGATAGGTTCTACTTTAATATGGTATTTAGAAATGTCCAGCCCCCTCATGTTATGATATACTCCCTTAACGTTGCTTCCGGCCTTTTCAATTGCGACAACTAGGGAAGGCTCGTAATTATCTAGCAAGCTTTCAGCCGCATTTACAGCCTCGTTAAAATCCATGGGATAGTCGAGGATCATGGCTTTTTCCCTAAAGCCCTTAACGACTAACCCTACCGAATTTAGAACCCTTAGCAGTATATTAGCGGATTCCCTTTCTATGAATATGGTAGGTTTCAGCTTCAGGGCCTTAATGAAGAACCTCGCAAGAGAAGCGGCTCCTAGCGGTCCATCCGTCTCCTGTATATACTTAGGAGGAATTCGGAAACCGGTGAAAATGAAAACGTTCTCTCCTCCCTTAACTTTTTCCAAGATCCTTTGAGCAGCTAACATAGCTAGGGGTTTTTTAATTAATCCCCTTGCAGCCTTGTATAGATCGTGAACTATTCCTCTGGAACCAACGTCTATTGTAATTAGCTTATCTACGTCCTCTCCTACATATTCCTCAGGTATTTTCCGTTGCACGATTTAAGGTACTTGAGGAGAGAATAAAGCTTTTTGTATTGAAAAATCACTCATGATCGTTGTAAAGGTTTTATCCTTCCCCTCTCCATACTCTCCATACGTTTATGACGTTGATCTTATACACTACCGGAAAGTGTAACCTGAATTGCGATTATTGCGGTGGGAGCTTTCCTCCTAAGTTAGTGCCTTGGGAAGTCGAATATAGCTTGGACAAGCTTATCGATTTTACTAAAGGAGTTAAGGAACTTGTAATAGCCTTTTACGGAGGAGAACCGCTCCTCAATCTAGGCTTCATAATGAAGGTAATGGATAGCATTCCGGCGAGTAAGTACGTTATACAGACTAACGGAATTTTAGTAAGAGAGCTACCGGTAGAGTATTGGAAAAAGTTCGATACCGTATTAATTTCAATAGATGGGCCTGAGTGGTTAACGGATAGACATAGAGGTAGGGGAGTGTACAGAACGGTTATAGGCAACGTAAAGTGGTTAAGGGAAGTGGGAGTAAAAGCGGATATTGTAGCCAGGATGACGGTAACCGAGGATTCGGATATCTACAGAGATGTAACTCATCTACTCGATCTAAACCTCTTCGATCACGTTCATTGGCAGCTTAACTTCATATGGAGCGAAGATTGGAAAGATGTTAGAAAGTGGGTAGAGGAAAGCTATAAGCCTGGTCTAAGGAAGCTCATCAAGCTATGGATAGATGAAATGAGAAGAGGGAGAATTTTGGGAATAGCTCCTTTTCAAGGGATATTAAAGAGGATGAAAATAGGTGGTCCTTGTCCTCCTTGTGGATCTGGATTCGATTCCTTCGCTATCTTAACTAACGGCAAAGTGGTAGCGTGTCCAATAGCCGTATGTGAAGAATGGGCTTTCTTGGGAAATTTAGGAAATGTGAAATTGAGATCGTTGATTAATAGAAAATGTATGATAGGCGAGCCGTGTATTAACTGCGAGTACTTTAGAATTTGCGGAGGGAGGTGTCTTTACACGTATAAAGAGAGGTTATGGGGGGATGAAGGGTTTAAGTTAACATGTGAGGTTACGAAGTACTTAATAGACCTAGTTTACGATGTAGAACCGATTATTGAGGTGGAGGGGTTAATCAACGAAGTGCTCTACCCACCTTTTAATAATACAATCGAGATTTCACCTTAAGTCCATATAATTTTATATACATTATAGCCTAATTTAGAGATAATGGAAATAGAAGATGAAGTCAGGCTTAGAGATCTCGTAGAATTTGGCCTTACACCTCTACAAGCTAGGGTATATGTAGCTCTTTTGAGAGCGGGTAGAGCTACTACCGGAGAGCTCGCTAAGGGCTTAAGGGTTAATCGAGTCGACGTCTATAGGGCTTTAAAAGCCCTAGAGAGGAAGGGGATCGTTCAGTATATCGTTGGTACGGTTAAGAAATACGAGGCTATTGAACCCGCTACCGCTTTAAAGATAATGATTGAAGAGGCGGAGGAGAAGCTTAAGGCTATGAAGGAAAAGGCGCTAATGCTGAGACCTTGGCTTGAATCCCAAAGGTTTCATAAAATGAAGATCGAATTAGAACCGGAACCCTCTCCTCTCTTTAGACTAATTCACGGCAGGATCATTTTTCAAAAGATGATAAACGCCCTAAAGAACGCTAAAACCGAAGTGTTAAGGGTATCGTCACCTAGCGGTATAAAAGTGAATTACATTTTAGGAATTTTCGATATTGAGGAGAAGAAGGCAAAAGATGGAGTTAAGATAAGAGCTATAACGGATATTCAAGATGAAATAATAGAGGAAATTTTAGTTTATTCGAGGTTTGCTGAGGTGAGACATTTACCGAAAGCCGGGTTAAGCTTGAGGTATACCATTATAGATGATAAATGTGCTTTTATATTTACCAACTTACCTACCCCAAGACCTCATGAACACGCATCCTTATTCACCCAAGATAGCGTTATAATTGACGCTTTAAAGAAGAACTTTGAGGAGCTATGGACCTTAGCGATAGATTGGGAAGAAAGGAGAGATGGGTTAAAAGTGAAAATTTGAGTTAGCCTG
>CALBHZ010000152.1 GCA_937892815.1 uncultured archaeon
CTTGTAGGGGTCTTAATAAGCTTGAGCTTTAGCATTTCTATGCCAATAATGAGAGCTTTACAAGCGGATTTAATCCCATCGGATGTTAGAGGAACGGTATTTGGACTACAACAATTATTTTTTAATTCAGGCATATTCATAGGGGCCTTAGTTGGAGGCTGGCTGGCCAATACGTTTGCTAAAATGGATATTCAGATATTAACGCTGGAAACATCCGGATATCTAATACCCTTTTGGACCTCCGGCCTTTTAGGGATGATAGCCGTTGCAATATTTATCGTGTTTGTTAAGGAGAGGCCTCTCGACCTTCGACAGCTATGAAATTTATTAATATCCTCCTTTAGAGAAAAGTTAGCTTTGGATCAATGGGAGATAAGGAGAGCACGGTTCCTAGAGAGGATAAAGAGGGATTTAGAAACTGGGTATTTTGATGTAGATATCTTAGATTTAGTTAAAAAAATAAATGAGTATCAGGATATGTATACGACTAGCTCATGTAGCGGTAGAATTATATTGATAAGAAGCTCTCAGCCATGGAAAAAGGACGAATCCTCAATTCTAGGAAAATGGCATAACGGTGTGGAAATAAGGGAGCTCTTAGAGCTATTGAAGAGATATGGAAAAAGCTCGAACATCTGGTTAATTTTACAATCTCCAATAGTCCACGTAGTATGTAGGAACGTAGAGCTCGCTGTAAGGCTTATAAGGTTAGCGAGGAGTTGCGGATTTAGATATTCAAGCATAATATCGCATAGCAGTTACGGTTACGTTGCCGAAATAATGAGTAGTGAAAGGCTCGATATTCCCGTAGTTCTCAACGGTAGTAGGATAATTAACGATGAAAAGTTGGAAGAGGTAGTAAATTATCTAAATGAGAGGTTGAGGAACTCAAAGAAAAGAATTGAAAGGTTGAGGAGTACCCTAGATTCCTTGGGCAGGTCTAAGCTTTCTCAAAAGCCTTAGAAAGCCCTTCCAACGCTTTCCTCCATGTATCTATCATAGCTTTGTAGGTCTCGAAGAACATCGCGTAGTAGTACGGCCATATGGTCCATTGCATTAATGCGTTCATTAAGGTGAATGGATCGTACGGCATAGGGTAGTAGTAATAGTACCAGGGATACATGGCTATCACCACACTGGAGGTAGATAATAGGGCGTTGGGTAAGCGGCGGTCAAGTACGTAGGTGGATAAGTCCAAGGATAGTACCAACTAGCTCCCCATGGATAACCTAATAACCACCAACACGCTCCTCTACCGAATAGCCATCCAGGTCTCTGCCATGGAGGTAGATGGCTAAACGGTCCTCTACCAGGCCAAGGGCCTATCCATCCTCCTCTTCCTCTCCATCCCCATCCGCCAAAACCCGGATACCAGGCCATACTCATCACCCTTTTGTGCTATGACACGGAAGTATTTAAATTTTGTGCTATAGCACAAAAGGGTGAAGTTCCTAAAGATCTTCATTTTTTATCATGAAAAGATAAAAATAACACCAGAGGGTATATACTGAAGTGTATGAAATCGAAAAAATCGTTTGAATATGAGAAAATACTCGTAGGATACGATGGAAGGCCTTCTTCAAGACAGGCGTTGAGGAGAGCGTTACATATTGCGAAGGGTAGGAAGACCGAAATAACGGTTTTTAGAGTATTACACAAGGAAGTGGAGATAGCGGAGCCATTAAGCTCGGAAGAGCTAGAGGAGGTCAAGAGGAATTACCTAGATAAATTGAAGAAAGAGGCAGAAAGG
>CALBHZ010000153.1 GCA_937892815.1 uncultured archaeon
TTTCAAGCAGAAGACGGCATACGAGATGTAGAGAGGTCTCGTGGGCTCGGAGATGTGTATAAGAGACAGGGCTTTCTAGAGAAGGCATACACGACCCTCGTCTTTACGTCTACTAGATGGTAAGTATACTAAACAATGTCCAGTTAAAATTGATCAAAACAAAATAATTAGAGCTATTAGAAGAAGGGTACGAGCTATTTAGGAAATAAATCCCCTACTTATTTTTTAGTAGCTCGACGGTTCTAAAGAAGGCGGGCCAAAACGGATCTTGTTCCGGATATTCAAGCTTTCTCTCACTTCCATCTTCAACCAATCTTATCCCTTCCTCTTTGGAAACCACTTCCCCTATAATCGCCGCTTCAATACCTGAATTCTTAAGCTTCAATACCAATTCGTCCGCTTTATTAGGTCTAACCGTTATAATTAGGGTACCTTCGCTTATAGCTTTGTAAGGATCTATATCGATGCCGGTGAAGTCGCTAAACGCCCTTATCACCTTTTTAACATCTTCCCTAATAGGTATTCTTTCCTTGTATATTACCATGCCTACGTTGCTCGCAGTAGCTACCTCGTGCAATCCACCCCAAAGGCCGTACTCCGTCGCATCGTGCATAGCGGTAACTCCATCTTCCCTTATTCCGATGCTCGCCGCGACTAGGGCATCCTTTACGACAGATTGTAGCCAGAAAATCTCTTGAGCCTTTAAAGCGAACTCCTTCCCGTATCTTTCTTCTAAAACTTGAGGGAACATAACTGAGAGTATACCGCTTGTCTCAATTGCCGGTCCTTTAGTAACTACAACCTTATCTCCAACTTTAGCCATAGCCGAAGTAACGTATCCGTTCTTATCCGCTATTGCAATAGCGGCTGCCCCTCCTAACATGGGGTAGTTGCATCCTTCGTATTTACCAGTATGCCCACTCACAATGCTTATCCCTAGCTTCTTACATTCGTTGGAGAAAGCTCTCCATAGAGTAGCGAATTCCTCCTTCTTCATATCTACCGGTAAATTGAAATCAACCGCCATGTACCTAGCCGGAACTCCGCTAGTTGCTACATCGCTTGCTAAGATATGAACGGCAAACCACGCAGATCTTTCCCATCCATATTCTGGAACAACGAATATGGGATCCGATTTCACAATTAAGACCCTATCGCCCAGATCTACAACGCCGAAATCAACTCCATGGGTGGGCTTAACGATTACAGTTTCATCCTCGGCTCCTAGATTAGGGAATATAACCTCCTTGAATACGCTTGCTTTTAATTTACCTAGCTCTGGTAAGCTCATCTCCTCGCTATCCTTCGAAGGAAATATATAAAGCATTTAATAAGTTACTTATACATTTCCGCCTTCTACGAAGTAGCCCTTATAAATATGCACGTAAAATCCGCTATTGTGATAGTTTTCGGACCCGTACCGTCGAGAAGGTTAGGTAGATCTCTAGGGATAAACAACATCCCTCCTAAACATTGTTCTTACTCATGTATTTACTGTCAAATAGGGAGAACTCCTAAATGCGAGGTGGAGAGGAGGAAGTTTTACGAAGTAAATGAGATCGTTAAGGAAGTTGAAAATGTAGTTAAAAGCTGTTCTAAAATCGATTACATAACGTTCGTTCCAGATGGAGAGCCGACCTTGGATATTAACCTAGGACTTGAAATATCTGAAGTTAAGAAATTTGGAATGAAAGTCGCCGTTTTAACCAATGGATCCCTCTTACACTTAGAGGAGGTAAGGGAGGACTTAAAGAAAGCCGATCTAGTATCAGTTAAGATAGATTCTTGGGATGAGAGGAGTTTTAAGCTAGTAAATAGACCTCACAAATCTCTATCTTTTAAAAAAGTTCTCAATGGAATTTACGAATTTTCAGGTGAATATAGGGGAGATTTAATCACGGAGACCATGTTAATTAAAGGGGTGAACGATTGTAACTTTGATGAGATTTCAAACATAATTCAAGAACTCTCTCCTAAAAAAGCCTATATAGCCATACCCATTAGGCCTCCAGCTGAAAACTGGGTTAAACCAGCTAGCGAAGGAAAGGTTTTAGAAGCTTTCGAGGTTTTCAAAGATAAACTAGGGGAAGGTAGGGTAGAGCTCTTAATTGGATACGAAGGAGCTGATTTTGAATTGGGAAAGAAATCAATAGAAGATGAGCTATTATCCATAGCCTCCGTACATCCCATGAGAATGGATTACGTTGAAGAGCTTATAAGGAAAAGGGGGAGAGATCCCACATTAGTAGTAAATAACCTCTTATCGAAGGGAAGGATAGAAATCATCGACTATATGGGTAATAGATTCCTAGTTAAGAAGTTCGGATATTGTGGTAGTAGCGCTTAAGCTCGCTCATCATGTTCGGTATATCTATATTCATTGGGCACACCTCTCTACATTTACCACAATTTAGACAGAATAAAGCTAAAGGCGCCGCTTTCTCAACCCCCTCCGTGATAGCGGTCCATATTACTCCCATAGGACCTCCATATACTTCCCCTCCCCATATGTTTCCGACAAGTTGCCAAATAGGACACTCCAATTGACATCTTCCACATCTAATACAATGGAGCTGATCGGCGAAGATTCCTTCCTTCAGTACCTTGATCCTTCCTCCATCATATAGGATAACGTGCAACTCCTTCGGTCCATGAACGCCATATACCCTTTTGTGCTCGATATCCATTGTGCTGCTAGGTCCGGTTACAGCTGAAAGATAGGTTGGAGGACAGGTTCCGATGTTAGCCGCTTGAACTACTGCTTGACATATGGCATCGATATAGGAGGGCATTATCTTCTCTACACCAGCTATAGATATG
>CALBHZ010000154.1 GCA_937892815.1 uncultured archaeon
ATGATAGGGAGTAGGAGGAGGATAGCAACGGCTTTTGAGAAAATACTAGAGTTGGGCTTCGAGAAAGAAGATTTAAAGAAGGTATACGCTCCAGTAGGTTTAGATATAGGAGCTGAAACTCCTGAAGAGATCGCGATAAGCATATTAGCGGAAATACTAGCCGTTAAGAAAGGAGGTAGTTTGAGACACCTAAGAGAAGTTAAAAAGGTAGAGGTAAAAAGCGCTTAATTTCCTTAAATAAACAAAACTATTTTATCCTTGTAGATGTTAACGCAAGAAGGGATGTCTTCTACGGAAATAACCGATAACCTTTCTCAATCATTCAACTATGCCATTAAGTTAACTAAAAACGTAGGCAACTTAATCATCCTAATAATACTTAACCTCATTCCCATAGTTAACTTCATAATTATAGGCTATGCGGCGAGGATTTTAAGAGAGGGGCCAGAAGAGCCTCCCGTTTTAGATAGATTTGGGGATGCCTTCATTGAAGGCCTTAAGGTTATCGTAGCCGCTATTATCTACTTTATAATACCTGCTTTAATAGCGGGAATAGTTATAGGATTGGCCGTGATAGGTTTCCTTACTTCTCCCCATGCCGTGCCTACGATGTTTACCCCGTGGTATATATTAACTCACGTTTGGGCTAGGATCGTGTTCGTTGCAGTTATTGCCTTTTTATTTTCCATAATAGCTACCATGGGAATTATTCACATGATCGTGACAGAGAGCTTTTCCAAGGCCTTTTCCCTTTCGGAAATCCTTAAGCTAATTGAGAAGATAGGATGGGGAAGATATCTACTCTGGCTCGTAGTGATGTTCGTAATAGGGCTAATAATTTCAAGTTTAGGAAATATTCCCTGGATAGGATGGGTTATATCCGGCGCTGCTGGGGTATTCTACATGGTATTTTTCGCGAGAAGCGCTTACTTGATATATCCCTATCAGGAAACGGGTTCGTAGATTATCCCCTTGCTCTTAGCGTAGTTATACGCTCTTTCCATTTCACTTAGATAAGGCCTCCTAGATATTTCTGGAAACTTTTCGGGATACCTCGCTACTAGATATTCAGGTCTGTACTGCGCCATTATGTTCACTAACCTTCCTGGAAGGTTCTCGGCGATCCAGTCTAAAATGGGAATGGTACAACACTCGAGATGGTTCGGTAAAACTAAATGCCTTATTATCATATCCCCCATCTCTCCAGCCCATTTGTGGTTCCTCTTCACTACAAACGTATAGTTCCTAATCGCCGATAGCCTTAAAGCGCATTCATCGTTTCCGTACTTAAAATCGGGTAGCCATATGTCGATTATATCGGAGATTAGCTTCATCGTTTCTTCGCTCATGTACATATTTGAGTTCCACAGTATCGGTATGTTGATATCTACCTGTGTTAGGGCGCTCAAGATGGTGTGGAGATTTGGAGTTGGCTCTCCTCCTACTAAATTTATATTCAAACATCTATCTCCTGCTAACACCTTAATTATAGATGCTAAGGTCTTTGGATCGGTTTCCATTCCATTGTACGCGTTTTGCGATATATCCCAATTTTGACAAAATACGCATCTAAAGTTGCATCCTGTAAAGAATATAGTTCCAGAGCCCGTACTTCCTACTAATGGAGGCTCTTCTCCAAAGTGGTGAAAGAAGCTGGAAACCCTAGACCTATAATCTAACCTACATACCCCTCTTCTCTGAGTTCTATCCAGCTGACACTTCCATTCGCAAAATCTACAAGATTTCAGCATCCTCTTAGCTATCTCTGCTTTGAGGTCTAAGTAATTCGGAGAAGCCGGAGGTCTGGATTCAACCCAATCTAGCTTT
The DNA here is from genome assembly GCA_937892815.1 of uncultured archaeon. Lineage (GTDB taxonomy): Archaea > Thermoproteota > Nitrososphaeria > Conexivisphaerales > CALBHZ01 > CALBHZ01. The sequence goes on from CALBHZ010000154.1 coordinate 1,828, forward strand.
ACGTTCCTCAACTCCATCATTTCCTTCGATTTTTCATTGTGTAATTTCCACAGGTCCTCTAGGCTTCCCTCTATTTTAACTTCGATCCTTTTTGCTACCCTATACCAAGCAGGTTCCTTAGAAGTCAGGACTCCATAGTAGTGCTGTAACGCTTTCCTAACTTCTGGGTTTGCATACGATGAGCCTAATTCGTAAAGGTACCTCATCTATTAATATCTGTAAAAGCCTTGATATTGATAAAGGTTTACCATAAACTTAAAGATCCAGTAGAAATCTTAATTTGTAAGTTTCTCCTTCTTTGGAAATCGACATTTCGTGATAGGTAACGGCCTTTACTTCCGTTTTATAGCCGTGTTTTTCCCTTTTATACGGTTCACCTTCCAGCTTTCCCTTTAATTTATAGCCTTCACCATCTTTTTCAATCTTCAATTTAAACTTACACGGAACGAATTGATCGGTCCATACCTTTAATAGAATCGATTCTAGCCAATTGTAAAGCAGGTTTTCTAGGTCGATGCCCTCCACCTCTATTTCATCTTCTCTTACCGCCTCAACCTTTTCCATGTTTAACATTACGCTCAACATTCCTAGAGCAGCGTTGCTAAACGCCTCTTCTAACGTTCGTCCATAAGCCTCTATGAAGGCATCGCTCATATAATCTAAATAGCGGTAAGGCTGCATGGTAAGGATTTAAAAAGGCAGGCATAAAACCTTTAAGGATTAAGTCTTTTAATTTTCGAAGAGCCGGGGTGGCAGAGTGGACAAATGCGCAGGCCTTGAGTGTAGACGAGAAAGCCTGTGGGCCCTTGGGGCCCTCGTGGGTTCAAATCCCACCCCCGGCGCCATTAAAACAACGCAGTTCCACAAGAGTTCGATGATGTAGGGTATCACTTTTAAAGGGTTATAAAAAGTAGATAAATTTGGGGGTTAATTTTGAGACGATTGATCATAGTTTCAAATAGGCTACCTGTTAGCGTAGTAAGGAGAAGAGGAAAATTACAGTTCCAGCCCAGTGTTGGAGGGTTAGCTACAGGTCTTGGTTCCTTCTATAGGTCGTACCAAAGTTTATGGATAGGATGGCCTGGAATACCCTTGGAAGAAATTAAAGGAATGGAGGAGGACGTAAAAGAGAAATTGTTATCCGAAGGTTGTTATCCTGTGTTCCTTTCCCAGTACGACATTGAAAATTATTACCACGGCTTTTGTAACAAAACGATTTGGCCTCTCTTCCATTACTTCCCTCAATATACTGTCTATGAAGAGAAGATGTGGAAAGCATACAAGAAAGTAAATGAAATCTTCCGCGATATCGTTTTAGAGGTTATGGAACGTGACGACTTTATTTGGATACATGACTATCATTTAATGCTTCTTCCGAGGTTAATAAGAGAAGAGGTTCCGGATGCAACTATAGGATTTTTCCTCCACATACCCTTTCCATCATTTGATGAGTTTTGTTTACTTCCTTGGCGAGAGGAAATCATAAATGGGATCCTAGGAGCCGATCTTATTGGATTCCATACATACGATTATGTTCAACATTTCCTTGATGCCGTTCGCCGGTTGCTAGGACACGAACACGCTCTTGGACAGCTTATCGCCGATAATCGCGTAATAAGGGTAGATGTATTCCCCATGGGAATTGATTACAAATCATTTAGTCGTATAGTGAAAGCTCCAGAGGTTAGAAAAGAGGCTGAAAAAATTAAGAAGAGAATAGGGGATAGGAAGATAATACTATCAATTGATAGACTAGATTATACAAAGGGCATACCCTTGAGGTTAGAGGCGTTCGATTTATTTCTAGAAAAGAATCCGAAATATAGGGAGAAGGTGACCCTTATTTTGGTAGCCGTTCCTTCACGTACAAGAGTAGAACCATATGTTCTATTAAAGAAACAAATAGATGAACTTGTAGGGAGGATAAATGGGAAATACGGCACCTTGAATTGGGTCCCGATTTGGTACTTATATCGTTTCTTACCCTTCCACGTCCTAGTTGCCCTATACAGTGTAGCCGATGTAGCGCTTCTCACTCCTCTGAGAGATGGCATGAACTTGATAGCTAAAGAATTCGTTGCAACTAAAGTTGATAGAAAGGGCGTTTTAATAATTAGCGAAATGGCGGGGGCCTCAAAAGAGTTAGGTGAAGCGATTGTAGTGAATCCAAATAATAGGAATGAAGTTGTAAAGGCATTAGAAAGAGCGCTTGAGATGACAATAGATGAACAGATAGAACGTAATAGAGTAATGCAGGAGAGATTAAAGCGTTACGACATAAATCGATGGGTAAATGATTTTATTGATAGATTGTCCCATGTTAAAAAATTACAGAAAGAGCTTTATGCGAGGAAGCTTACAGCAGAGACAAAAAAGAGCTTAATTAACAACTATCGCAAGAGTAGGAGGAGATTGATCTTGCTGGATTACGATGGGACTCTTGTTCCCTTTGCTGAAAGACCGGAAAAAGCCAAGCCAGATAATGAGCTTTTAAAGCTCCTCAACACACTTACACGAAAAATGGAAAACGAGGTTGTAATTGTAAGTGGAAGAGATAGGGCAACATTAGAGAGCTGGTTTGGTAATTTAAATGTAGGGTTGATCGCTGAAAACGGAGTTTGGATAAAGGAAAGGGGAGGTGTGTGGAAAATGATAGAACCGCTAAAGAACGATTGGAAGAGGGAGGTGAGACCGATCCTTGAGCTATATGTAGATAGAACGCCTGGCTCGTTTATAGAAGAAAAGGAGTTTTCTCTCGTTTGGCATTATAGAAAAGCCGATCCTAGATTGGGGATGGTAAGAGTAGGTGAGCTTAAAGACGCTCTATTACATCTTATTGCAAACCTCAACTTGAGGATCTTAGAGGGAGATAAAGTAATTGAAATAAAAAATGCAAGTGTAAATAAGGGTAGGGCTTCGCTAAAATGGATTCTAAAAGAAAAGTGGGACTTTATCTTAGCAATAGGAGATGATTGGACAGATGAAGATCTTTTCGCTGTTCTCCCTAAATACGCTTATTCTATAAAGGTTGGCTTTGTTCCTTCTAAGGCTAAATTTAACCTAAGTACCGTAGATGATGTGCGTTCATTATTGAGGGAGCTGGCCAATACTTAGGAGGGTGATAATATGAAAGATCTTGATAGTTATAGGGCGATAGTAGGTGATAAAGTGATATCAGAGATATATAGGAAGGCTAAGAGGTTGTACGGGATACGCGTACTTCACATTAACTCTACATATTACGGTGGAGGGGTAGTAGAGATGTTAAGTTCTCTCGTACCTCTCATGAATAGCATAGGAATAGAGATGGATTGGAGAATACCTGTCTCTTATACACATCTCCGAGCCCACGAGACCTCTCTACATCTCGTATGCCGTCTTCTGC
>CALBHZ010000155.1 GCA_937892815.1 uncultured archaeon
CCATTGTTCTACTGGTAAATTTTTATATTCCTCTTTCGTCATCTCCCAGGGTTGCTTCTCTTTTTTAGCTTCCTTAGGCTCTTTCTTTTGCTCCGTAACAGGCTTTTCTGCTTCGGGTATAGTTTCACCTGCCTCTGTTTCTTTTCGTGGCTCTACGGGCTTTTCAGGAGCTCCTATAGGTTCTTCTTTGTCCTCAAGCAATACTTCTCCCTCTTTAGCCATCTTTTGAACATAAGCCTCGCTCTTTCTGTCCAATTCGTGAACAACATTGCCTTCTTCGTCAACTTTTATAACTTTATAAGGTTTGGAACTATCGTCTATCTTTTTCACAGCATATAGCTTATCGTTATAAGATATAATATGCCCTTCGTTTAATGTTTGTTCTATTTCTTTTTCTTTTGGAGTAAGTTTTTCCGCTATCTCCACAGCTTTTTTAGCCCCTGCTTTGGCAATCATTCCTGTCGCTCCGTATCCAAGACCAAGCCCTGTTCCCGCTATGTAGCTTCTTAAATATTCAGGCTTCTCTGGCATAGGGATATTTGTTCCGTGCTTTGCGTTGTGCTCTTTAATGGCTCTTTTTGCAAGGTAATATTCAAGCCCATTCTGCAATACTTCTTCCACTCCCTCTTCGTTTATGTCTATCATTCGCATTAAAATCTTCTTGATAAACTTTCGTCCAGTTTTTGAAGCCACTAATTTTGCGGTGGCAGCTTTCCCAGCTTTCCCTTTTAATAAAGCAAGGTTTATCAATGTCTGCCCATATTCTATCGCTCCTGAAGCAGGACCATACATTCTGGCATATTTCTCCGCTATTCTTTTATCTATGCCTCCTGGGGAATTCAGGATATTGATGCTTTAACTCTGGCCGGCACCTCAGATAAGACATGGCTTGCTTCTGGGTATGGCCGGTTGGACTTTCAATTGACTAAAGCTACCAGATTAAACCTCTTTGTAGAGTATGATAACAAGCAGAAATGGGGGAGAGCCTGGTATGGATATACAGTTCAGGATTCTGATACTCTCTGGAATCAGGATGGCCCCGGCTATATTTGGAAAGGAGAGCTCGAACATATGTTCAAATCACTTTATCTTAATGCCAAAGTGGTCTACACCAATGGAGGCTTTTTCCTCCATCCAGTTAAACAACACACGACTGATGGCTCAGGAGATTATATGGCCCGTTCCTATTATCCCAGCTTTTATATGTCCGGAAATACAGATGATTATGGAACCAACAGAGATCAACTTAATGTCAATCTAAGCGGTGATTATTTTGTTGAAAATCTATTGGGTGCTGACCATGAATTTAAATTCGGAGTGGATTATGTAACTGCTTCGACGACTACTTATGATTATTATGAAGGAAATGTTACTCTTGCTTATTGGGGCCCGGATGATTCTCTTCCCACTGGCGAATGGTGGGAGGCCTGGCTATTGAGGGATTATCTTGTGAATTCAGATATCTAAAACAGGTAAAAAATTGTACAGAATATCGCACAAATATGGTAAAGTAAATGATAAAATCCGTTCTCCCCGGTCTACCATTTTTTCCTCTACGGCTCTTCGTTGATTCTCAATTGAGAAGCAGATAATAAGCCTTTAAAGTAAGAATTACTTCAATTAAAGTTCTCAATTTTAAATTATTTCACAGATTGCCATAAAACATAAATAGAAAATTATGGTACTTTCACGGCATGAAAAGCGCAATGAGATTTTTAATGAAAGAGCCAATTGGATGTAAAAGCTCTATAAACTCGTCTTTAAGTCTCGCAAAACGTACGGTTAAGGTGGTAATTTCCGCGTCCTCCCTATTTATTTCTCATTTAGCTTTAAAGTTTTGATCTTAAATTGGGGGTGATAAGAGATAATCCAGTTATACGATTACGTTTTCTTTTGGGCTTTCGTACTCCTATTTGCCTTCTTACTCGCAGCAACTGTAGGTTTAGCTAAAGTTTTAAGCACCGAAAAGCCGAATCCATCTAAAGAGGGGACTTATGAGTGTGGTCAAATTCCCTCCGATAGAGCCCTTGATTATCCTATTAAGGGAATCACGCATTACTTTATATATGCTATAGTCTTCTTCGTCTTCGACGCGATGCTCTGGGTTTTAATGGGCTACGCTCAAGCAACGAAATCTATAATATCCTTTGCGGGTCTCGTCGCCTACCTATCCGTATGCAGCGCGGGCCTTTGGTACTTTATAAAATATATTGAAAAGGTGAGAAGATGAGCTTAATAAGGTGTATGAAAGGGAAGGTAGTAGTAGGAAGGGTAGCAGACCTCATAGAAAAGGTATTGAATTGGAGCAAGAAATCTTCGCTATGGCCCGTTCACTTCGTTAATGGATGTTGTTCTCCTGAACTTATGCAGGTATCCGGGCCTCGCTACGACATGGAAAGGTTTGGAGTTCTTCCTCTTCCATCTCTGAGACAAACCGATGTCATCTTAGTCAGTGGGATAATAACTAGGAAGATGGCTAAGCGCATTAAGGTGATATACGAACAGATGCCTGAACCTAAGTACGTCATCGCCTTAGGGGATTGTGCTATAAGTAAGGGGGTTTTTTACGACTCCTATTCAACATTAGCGATTGACGAGGTAGTACCCGTCGATATCTACGTCCCAGGATGTCCTCCTAGACCTGAGGCGTGGCTTGAAGGAATCCTCATACTAAGGGAGAAGATCTACAGAGGTGAGAAGTAGTGGATTTAATTAATCGGATAAAAGATAAGTTTAAGGACTCTATCTTAGAGGCGTTTGAATTAAAGCCTAAGAGGGTAGTGGTTAAAGTTTCCCCAAGTAAATTAAAGGAACTAGCTCGCTTTCTTAAAGACGATTTAAACTTCGATTACTTAATTGGAGCTGGAGGTATAGATTTTAAGAAGGAGAACGTCATCCAAGTAGTCTATTACCTGTTTTCAACTACTTATAAAACGCTCTTAATGCTCAAAGTAGATCTCCCTAGAGAGAACCCCGTCATCGACTCCCTAGTGGACGTATGGGAAGCCGCCGATTATCATGAAAGGGAAACATGGGAGATGTTAGGAGTAAATTTCGTTGGTCACCCTAATCTCACTAGGCTACTCCTTCCGGAAGATTGGAAGGAAGGCTTCCCCCTTAGAAAAGACTTCGATCTCTCTCCCTATCAGAGGTGATAGTGTATGAGTGAGGAAACCGAATTAATGCGCATAAGCTGGGGACCACAACATCCAATGAGCGGACAGTTTAGGTTGATTTTGGAGACGGATGGAGAGAGAGTCACTAAAATAATACCCGATCTAGGCTTTACTCATCGTGGAATAGAAAAGATCTTAGAATTCAGGAACTTCGTACAGGGAATCGTGCCCATAGAAAGGCTCTCTATGCTAGATGCCGCCAACTTCAACCTCGCCTACGTCAGAGCAGTAGAGGAGTTAGCCGATATCGAAGTTCCTGAGAGAGCTAAGTACATAAGAAACATACTTTGCGAAATAAGCAGAATAAACAGCCACCTTTATGCCTTTGGATTAGTAGCGGAAGCGGCTGGCGGATATCCAGCGGTTTTCCTCTGGACGGTTGCAGATCGAGAACCATTGCTAGATCTAGCTGAAATGTTAACTGGAGCAAGGTGGAGCTACTCCTTCTTCGTTCCAGGAGGAGTTAGGGCGGATATCCCCAAAGGCTTTAAAGAAAAGTGTTTAGAAACCTTGAGGTACTTAGAGAATAGGATCGCTAAGTACAAGGAGTGTTGGTTAGATAATAAGGTCTTTAAAGCTAGAACCGTCGGGGTAGCTTACCTTAGTCCCAAAGACGCCATACGTTTAGGAGCGGTAGGTCCTAACCTCAGGTCCTCCGGAGTTCCTTTAGATTTAAGGAAAGATGAACCGTACGAGGCGTACGGAGAAGTAGATTTTGAAATGGTGGTCTTGAAAGAGGGGGATTGTTACGCTAGACTTTTAGCTCGTTATTTGGAAATTGTTGAAAGCATAAAGATCATACGTCAAGCGGTTCAAAATATGCCGGAAGGACCCATAATAAGCCTTCCCAAGCCTATGAAGAAGAAAACGGAAACGTTACAAGATCTGCTTAGACTTGCAGCTGTTGGAAGGTTCACGGTGCCTAAGGGAGAAGCTCTTGCTCGTGTTGAAAGTGCGAGAGGAGAGGTAGACGTACATATGATTACCGATGGTTCCGCTAAGCCATATCGCGTTAAGATAATTTCCCCTACCTTTAGAAACCTCTACGTTTTATCTAGACTTCCAGAGATCGAACACATAAGGGTAGCCGATATACCGGTAATCCTCTACTCCTTCGATCCTTGGTACCTTGATGCTGATAGGTGATAAAAATGTTGGAATTCATCCTCGAATTCGTAAAGACATATTGGGCTCAGCTCGCTAGGGTAATAATTGTACCGGGGATAGCTTTCGTCCTGCTCTTCGATCTAATAGCTGTTTGGTTCGAAAGAAAGCTACTAGCTCACTCTATGTTGAGAATCGGTCCTCTCCACGTAGGAAAGGTTGCTGGATGGCTTCAAATAATAGCCGATTTCATAAAGCTTTTAGCTAAAGAGATCAACACGCCGAGGAACGCTAATAGGCTACTGTTCAACTCCTTACCCATCTTACTCGTAGTGATTCCTACTACCGGGGTAGCCTTTATACCCTTTGGTCAGAACTGGATAATATATAATCCCGGAGGGCTAAGCCTCCTGTTATTCCTAGCCGTAATGTCCTTAACGGTTTTCATGCCTATTATGATCGGGTGGGCATCAAACAATAAGTATACGATAATAGGATCTCTTAGGGCTGGTTATGTATACATTAGCGCTGAGATTCCTATTTTGTTATCTGCTATAGGGGTCGCTATAATGGCCGGATCCTTCGATCTCGTAAAGATAGTTGAAGCTCAGTCTAAGATATGGTTTATAATTCCTCAAGTACTAGGCTTCATAGTCTTCGTTATCGCTCTTCTTATGGAATCTGAGAGGGTGCCCTTCGATATCCCTGTAGCTGAACAAGAGCTCGTATTGGGGTGGAGAACAGAGTACACGGGAATTAACTTCGGCTTCGTAATGATGTCTGAGTACTCCGCTATATGCTCATGGTCGCTCCTCTTAGTTACCTTATATCTAGGCGGTTACAACGGTCCCCTAATATTCGGTGATCGTTTGATATCCAGTATTTCGTGGGTTTTAATTAAGCTCGCAATCGTTGTAACCGCTCTTATTTTGCTTAGATCCGTCTTTCCTAGATATAGAATAGATCAAGCTTTGAAGATTTCTTGGCATTACTTAATACCTTTAGCTATACTTAACGTGATAATCTCAGCAGGCCTAACATTCTTCTTTCCTCAACTTAAAGCTTTAATTGGGTGAGATGATGAGCGACGTAGTAAAGGGCATTTTCAAGCCTTACGTCGTAGTTCTTCGTCACGTATTCATGAGACCACATACCCTCAAATATCCGTATGAACGCCTAGAGTTCGCGGAGAGGTACAGGGGGAGGATCGTACTTAACTTAGATAAGTGTACGGGTTGTGGTTTTTGTGAGAGGATATGTCCAAACAAGGCTATTACCCTCGTTCAAAGGGAGTTTAAGGGTAGAAAGAAGAGAAGTCCATCTTTAGATTACGGAAGATGCGCTTTTTGCGGTCTTTGCGTAGATGTATGCCCCTTTAAAGCGCTTAAGACCACTCAAATAGTTGAGCTATCTACTTGTAATAGAGAAGGATTGATACATGCTCCAGAGAAGATGGCTGAGGAACCGTCCTTAGAGGAGGTAGTTAAGGATTTAAAGAAAATACTTGAAGTTGAATTAACTCCCAATACGGTTAAGTATAGAGTTAAGAGGAGAGTGAGAAGATGATCTTCACGTTAACTCCCGTTGATCTCATCATTCTCTTGCTTTTCTCCTTTGTAACAATTCTCTCCTGGTTAGCTATAGTGCATCCTAACGTAATCTACGCTATCTTCTTCTTATTCGTACTAAACGTAATGGTAGCCATTATCTTCTTCATGCTTGGAGCCCCCTTCGTAGCTCTCGTACAACTTGCGGTATTTTCCGGCGCCATCGTTGTGTTATTCTTACTAGCGGCTATGCTTACTAGGGGAGGTGTTTGGAAGTGAGAGCTATAAACGTAATTGGAGCTATCTTGACTATCCTATTCGTCTTAGCTGTTATATGGATGGTTTATCAAATACCACTAGAGCCTCTTACCGCTATAACGGATCGTACGCCATTATCGAACTTTACAAGCGTTACCAAAATTACGGCCAGCTATTTATGGAACGAGCGTATAGCGGATACCCTCGTCCAAGTATTAGTGATCTTTTCAGCCGTAATTTGTGCTCTAGGGCTCTTCGTAGGAGGTAAGAGGAAATGGACCCAAGAATAATGCTGGTAGCGTCCTTCCTCATATTTGGTGTTGGAACTTACTGTTTAGTTAGTAGAAGGGATCTAATTAGGATCTTAATAAGCCTGCAAGTAATTATGAACGCGGTTAACCTTATTTTCATAATCTTCTCTTCAATGAAGAAGCCTCTTCTCTTCGATCCGTTACCACAAGAGATAGTGATAACATCTATCGTAATTGATGGATGCATAATCGCCGTCGGATTAGTCCTCGTCATCCTCATATTCCATAGTTACCGCTCTATAGATGTAGAAAAGCTTAGGAAGTTGAGGTGGTAGAGATGGATATTGCTTCTTTCCTTACTTTTAAAGAACCTCTGATCCCTATTATCTCCCTAGCCTTCTTTGCGATAACCGCTCCTCTTACCGAAGTCATGAAAAAACCAAAGTTCGAAGAGATTTCCGGCATATGGAGCATTTTAGGCTTTATAATTTCTCTGTACTTCGTATTTAGAGGTTACAGCTACGTAGCTTCTTCAAACAAGGGGTACATAGAGCTTTTTGCTCAGCTAGCGCCTATAGGTGTGACGTTCTACATAGACGGCTTAAGCCTGTTCTTTTCGCTCACCTTCATACTCTTAGGTATTTTCGCAGCCATATATTCACTGAGTTACATGAAAAGGTATAAGGGAATGGGATATTACTTCTCCCTTCTTCTGCTAATGGTCTTGGGCATGGTAGGCGTAACCTTCACGGGAGACTTCTTCAATTTATTTGTCTTCTGGGAGCTAATGTCGATTGTAAGCTACGTATTGGTTGCCTATACTAAAGAAACCACCGCTCTCGAGGCCTCCTTTAAATACTTAGTTATGGCCTCCTTCGGCTCCCTTTGTATGCTATTGGGCATGGCCTTTATCTACGCCTTAACGGGTTCTCTAAATTCTGTCTCTTATACACATCTGACGCTGCCGACGAATTAGACGGTGTAGATCT
>CALBHZ010000156.1 GCA_937892815.1 uncultured archaeon
CTTCCTCTAATGAATAGCATAATCCTCTACCACTTCCACAGGAATCCAAATAGGGATTCTAAGGCCTTAGAAATGTCATCCCATACGTTAGTAACGAATTCACCTGCCTTCATTAGAGACGATTGAATACCCCCTATCAACAATCCGAGAGTTATCAAAGCTACAACCAATAATAGCGCCTCCTCCACTAGCTGAGCTCCTCTTCTCATCGAATCACCCCGGAAAATAACTGAACGGATTTATAAGCACCCTAAGTAGCAATGGTTCGAGAAGCTTCCAAGCTACGAAGTCCGAGATTAATAAAGCCCATAGGGAAAATCCCATGAACATATAATCAGATCCTCCATCCAGCCCCTTAGTTAGATAGTACGAAGAAATTAAACAGCATGCTATCATCCAGATCTTACCCATTGGTGATAGAGGGGAAGGCTGAGAACCTAATACCAATGGCAGTACTCTAGTAACGACGGGTAAAATGATAGCTAGGAAGACAGCCATAATTCCTCCTTTAAACCTAAGAGCACTGTCAACTTCATTTAACTTCATTTCTATTTCTTCTAGCTCAGATATGTACTTATTCACCTCTGGCGTTGCTTCCATAGCTAAACGCCCTATTTTGCTTGCTTCAGATACATAGAAGGCCAACCCCCTTTTACTTCCCTCGGGAAGCTTCCCTCTAACTATCTCAGCGACGTCCTCTCTTCCCCCTACATGATATATCCCTCTAACTAAAGATCCATGCGCTAAAACTTGTTCTACAAGCTTGTAATCCTCCCTTTTCTCATGATTCCTCCTCCTTCTCTTCCATCCTAAAACTATTAATCCTCCCCCTATAGCCGCTAACGTTAAATTAAGCATTATCTCACCATGACAATGTAGAGACATTCAAATAACAAGATCATCAAGATTGTAGTTAAGATAACTGAGGCTACTGTAAAAGATGGGGAGACGAGGGAAGTTAAAAAAATAGGTAGAAAGAAACACGTAGCGGAAATCAACGCTTTCTTAGTTTCCAAGCTATGTAGCTCCGCTAGAAGGCTCCTCCTATACTCCTCTCCCCCCATTTTTAAAATTGAATAGGGGTGTTCCTTAAAGCTCATTCTGTAGGCCTCTAAAAGCAGCTTTCCTATCCTCTTCTCATACTCCCCTCTGATTTCCTCTATACCTTCCTCTAACTTCTTCCCTCTCAACGAACGGCTTATCAAGTGCAATAGAACTCTTTTCAATATTTTTTCATCTGTATTATCGAACGCGAACCATAGAGCCCTGTACACGGAGCCCCCTAACCTACAAACTAATGAGAATAGTAGAACGTTGAGAGGAAGCTGAATCCTATTAACTAAATATAGCCTTTTCAACTCTCTAATCGGCCTTAATAAAACGAATGAAATTATCACGATAGTTGCCCAAACAACTTCTCTTGGGCCTAGTAAAAACGAAAGAAAGAGTATAGACGAGCCAGCAACTAGTAAATCCTTCTTCAAATTCACGCTCGTTAGCCTTAATACCTCTTTATACCAATTTAATACATTCATTGTCCAGCACCTTAGAGAAGGCATTGAAGAACGTTTTAACGTACTCCTCTAAATCTTCAATTTCCATGGAAGCGACTATAGCTGCTTCAAAGGCCGCCATTACCCTTTTAACTTCATCTTCCTCCCTTCCTCTCATCATTAGCATATAAACTCTCGATTCCCTGAGATCTATAAGCTGGTAGCTCTTAGATAGGGGATGAGGTCTGGAGAAGATATCCCTAATCCCTCCCTTCTCATCTATTTCGCTTATCCTAGATACGTACCTAAAGGACTTATGGGGCCATGGCTTAACCATAGTGACTAGTAGATCTAAATCTAAGATTTGTTCTACGCTGATGTGATGAACCTTTGTCCATCTCCTAATAGCTTGTTCAGGACCGCTGGAGTGAAAGGTCTGCATCCCTCTTACTCCAGAAGCTAGGGCTTGGAAAAGAGCTAAGCTATGCTTTGCGTCCTGAACCTCTCCTAAAATAAAGATATCCGGCGATCTATGGAGACTTTTTAAAACCTCTAAATGTTTAGATCCTATTTTTATCTCCGCCTCAATCGGATCTACTTTTAACTTTAATTGATGATATCCTAGCTTTGAAAGATCTAAGGACTCTATAGCATCCTCAACGTATATCCTTCTCCTATTTGGAGGTAATGAGATATCTAAAGCGTTTAGTAAGGTGGTTTTACCCGACCCTGAGGGGCCTAATATTGTAACGTTTCTACCGAAATATAGAGCTGTGAGCAGGAATACGGCTTCGAATAACTCAATAGTACCTAACTTTATCAGCTTTCCTATAGTAAAGGGATTTCTACCGTGTTTCCTTATGTGTACGCTAGGGCCATACGCGGATAAGGGAGGATGGTCGATACTAACTCTTAAAATGCCCTCCTCCAACCTAAGCTCCGACTTCGCACTTGGTGAACGTAGGGAAATTGATGGTCCGCCGAAAAGCTCACAAAAAATGCGAAGAGCCTCTATTTCCCGTTCATCTAATAGGATGAAAGTTTCACAAAGGCCGTACTTGCGATGAGTTAAATAGAGCGGGCTATCAGTTCTATCTTGGAAAATTTCGTCGACATATCCGTCATCTAAGAGGGGCTTTAATCTGCCCAGTCCTACGTACTCGTAAGCCGCTACATCTGCTAAATGCTCGTAGTATGGAGATGATTTGAAATACTTCGCTAATTCTACTTTTAAAGATCTGATGAGGCCTTTAAACTCTTTAGGTCTTTCCTCTGGAACCCATTTGGACTTTTCTAAATCTAAAACGGCTTTTTCAATGACGTTAATGTACTTTTGTAGTTCTTCTCCAATATTAGGATTGTAGACATACCTCTCTCCATCCTTTATTATATCCACCTTGAATAGGCCTACCCTATATGAATCAATTATCGGTAAATCGGAAACCTCCCTTAGTAGACCCACTCTTAACCTCTCCATCAACCTATTAGCTTTAGGACCTTTATATACTCCCGTAGCTTGTAAATCGGATTGGCGCAGATATTTGAAAAGTGTCTAATAGCCGTAATAACGGCTGTAATCGTCTTAGGTCTATCGAACCTAATATATGCTAGCTTGCAAAGCTTTTCAGAACAGGCGATTAGGATATTGTGCGAAGATGTAGCGAACAAAGCTCAGGAATCTGCTTACAGAGCATGGATTTTAAATAAAGAAGTCGAGTTCGCAATTGCAACAAATCACCCCTTAAGTTTAAGAGTTGAAGGCAAGATGCTAAGCGTTTCTTCAAATAACTATACCGCTATAAGGGTCTTGCCAGTTTTTTCAGAGAAATTCACGCTAAACTGTACAAGCATTAGTAGGGTTATAGTCTTTTACGGAAACGGGAGGCTATATTGGAGGGAGGGATGAAATGGCCGAGTTATGGAAAGAGGTCTTCCTCCTCATAATTTCAATAACCCTGGCCTTTCAAGTAATTTCGATGTTTGAGCCTAAGGTACGTAATTTAGAGGAGTTCTTCAACGCTAACGCTCCGACCGCTCTATTAAATGACCTAACAGGTCTCCTTCAGCCTTTTGAAGGGTACAACTTCAAAATAAAGTTAACATTCGGTACTCCGTCCTGGCGTTTGTCCTATAGTCCAAAGCTGGCTACTCTGTACTATCTCGGTAAAAACGCGACGAAATCAACGTATCTAGGCGAAAAGGCTTTCACCTTAAAAAACGGTAACGAAGCTAAGTTTGAAAGAGGAGGTTGGACGATAATTGGATGAATTCTTATCCTACTTTCTAATAGCTGTGGCATACATTGTATTAGTGCTTTCTCTTCAGTATATCCTAGATAAGGTAATTGAGATTTTAGTAGGTGTTGTACTGTGATAGAGAAGCTCGACTTAATGTTCGCAACTATAGTAACTCTCACTTTACTTCTCTCAATATGTTATATCGGCGTAAACGAACAAGACATCGTCTTTCTAAAAGAGTTGAGAAGCCACAGCTATGAAATATTAAAAGAGACTAAAAACCTACCCTACCCACTCCCTCACCCTCCACATCCCGGAGTTGTGCATTTATCTATACGAAGAGGTGAAGCTCCATCGATTGAGAGCATGAATGTAAGCGCTGTGTTTGAGTGGAAGGTGGAGTTGAGATGCGGAGAGGGATAGCCTTAACAGTATCGTTACTATTGCTCGTAACTTCCCTTCTTCCAATATTATATGCTTCGACGGACCTCTACTATAATAGGTCGCAGATAATTAGGGCTAATGTGGAGAAGAACTTAGCGATATCGGAGATAGAGATCCTTAAAAGGATCCTAATAACCGATATGTTAGGAGCTTTAGATCTCGCTCTATCTAAAGGAACGGTCTTTAAGATGAATGAGAAACCGGAAGATATCATAGGATCGATTTTATCCAGCTGGATATCGAGCATAAGCATTTCCTCTAGGAGCTTCATTCATTCGATAACAATAAGGAATTTTCCAGGAATTGTAATGGGAAAACTGGTTTTTAATAGAGGAGGATACCCTATCTCCCTTTTTATCTCCATATCGCTAAAATCAAGGGATGATGTAATTTTCGTCGAAAACAGAGATACACTGAGCGTTAGACATTCAGCGAGAATTGAAAAGGTAATTGATATGGTACGAAATTATAGGGAGAAAGCAATCGAGATGGCGAGGAAAGCGAGGAACCGCAATGAGACACTAAGCTATACTTTTATAAGGAGCGTGGATCACTTCCGTGTATACCTAAGGGTAGAGGGAGGACCGCACACGTTCTATTATTACGTAGAAGTTAGGGACTTTGTAAGAGCCTCAATCTTTGACTTTAACCTTAATTACGGGTTTAAGATCGGCGGGACGATTTAGATCTCCTAACAACCTCCTCATAAATGACGATGTCTCCCTAATAGTGTAAATCGAGATATTGGCTAGTTTAGCTAGTTCTTGTTGTGTGAAAAAGGGCCTTCTCCTTTCTCTTTTTGCAAGCTCTACCTCAGCTAAGAAAATGCCAGTTACAGCGAGAGAGTAAGGGCTGTGACCTTCCAGCTCGTACCTGTTAAACTTACTAAACAGCTCTCTTGCCTCCTTCAACAACTCGTTAAAGTAGATAAACGGATTTTTCCCCTTCCTTTTAACTTTCTCCTTAACGAAGAAGGAGACTTTCTCCGCTAAACTAGGTAAGTAATTTAAATAATCTACGTGAACGTCATTTGTAAATATATCGGATATATCTGATCGATAGCCCAGCTCTCTCAACTTTCTTTGCACTACATGCCAGCTAATGTACCAGTTGCCTCTTCTCCTCGCAGCAACTACATACGCGTAAGCTAGCGCAGCTTCAGTTGCGCTCTTCCCGCTCTTCAATAGTATATCGATGGCTTCCTCCCTTAGAAACCTAGGCAAGCTCAATTGATTTTCCAGCCTTTCAGCTATCACTTCAAGCCTACTCTTTACCTTTTCCTCCTTCGGCCTCAAGAATAAATCTGAGTATTTCTTAATATAGGTTCCATTACCTTCAGATAAACCGTCGAATAAACTCACGTCCTCCTTAAATAAGCCTAAATAGCTTCCTAATCTCCCTTCTTTTATTATCTGCTGATTAATAGGGTATTCGTGGGTTCCTAAAACTACACCGCATTTTTCACAAACGAACTCCTCATCTATCTTAATGGTTCTACCTCCACATCTACAGTAATGCATATCTTTCGCTTTAAGAAAATGCTAACTATCTAGAATGGTCGCCTAAGTCGTGTTTAAACTTATAATTCCCCCCCTCTAAGTTTATAATGGAAACTGGAGAGACTCGCTCTTTCTTAGAAATTTTAAAAGTAAACTCCACATTTAAATACCATAAACCTTTAAGATCTATAGCGTGAGAAGCTTTGTCATCCCTCTCAATTAGAAAATTTATGGAGGAGCTATCAACTCTAGTTGGAAAGAAGGTAAATGTAGTAACTACCGATGGAAGAGTAATAGTTGGAGAGTTATTGGGGATATCGGAATCCCTATCCTTGGTATTGGGTAGGATACAGGGTAAACCCGATGTACCAAAGCTCGTTTTAAATGGAGAGTACGTTAAGGAGATATCGTTACTAGAGAAGCCTTTCGACTTAAGGATTTTAGCAGAAAGGATATCTAGGATATTCCCTGGTATGGTAAGATTGAGGGAGGATATAGGGGCAATAATAGTAATGGATAAGATAAAGGTAACGGAGAGTGGAGTGGTAGAGGGAACGGGTCCTTCGGCTGAAAGAGTAAGGAGCATATACGAAGAATATATTAGAGAGTTGAGGAAAGAAAGGGAAGAAGCCTAGTGACATTTGAAGTTAAATACACCGATTTAGCTGGAAGGATAGGAAGACTACATATCAAGGGAAGATGGCTAGAAACCCCTATCTACTTACCCGTAATACATCCTGTTAATCAGCCTATTCCGTCCTCCCAAAT
>CALBHZ010000157.1 GCA_937892815.1 uncultured archaeon
ATTCTGTTGTTTTTTCTTCTTCGGCAATTATTTTACCATCTTCTAATTTTATTAAGCGCCGGGCGTGGGCAGCTACATCAGCTTCGTGAGTAATTACGATAATGGTATTACCTTCCTGATGCAGTTGATCCAGCAAGGCCATAATTTCTTTTGTGGTAGAAGAGTCAAGATTGCCAGTGGGTTCATCTGCTAAGATAAGAGAAGGATTTTTTACTAAAGCCCGGGCAATGGCTACTCGTTGTTTTTGTCCTCCTGAGATTTCGTTAGGTTTATGTTTTCTTCGTTCCCATAACCCCAGGCGTTTTAAGACCTCAGCTACTTTTTGTTTTCTCTCGCGGGAAGAAATATTTCCATAAATTAGAGGCAGTTCTACGTTAGCTTCTACGGTTAATTTAGGTAACAGATTGAAATTCTGAAATACGAAGCCGATTTCCCGATTGCGAATATTGGCTAGCTGAGTAGGAGTAAAAGTAGAAACAGGTTGTCCTTTGAACAGATATTCGCCTTTACTGGGTATATCTAAACAGCCAATAATATTTAAAAGGGTAGATTTGCCTGCTCCACTATGTCCCATGATGGCCACATAATCATTTTGATAGACTTTAAAAGAGATATTAGCAAGGACGTGAATTACCTGTTTACCTAAAAAGTAGTCTTTACTTAAATTTTTAGTTTCAATAAGAACCGGTTTCATAGCAGGTTAGATTCTTTTGGGTTTCCCTTTTTGGTTTTTGGCTGATTTAGTAGCTTCCGGAGGTAAATAAATAATAGTGTCTCCTTCTTTAAGGCCGGCTAAAACTTCGTAATAGGTAAAATCAGTACTGCCAATTTGAATTTCGCGTTTTCTAATCATTTCTTTACCTTGAGGAGTCTTTTCTGCTACTAGGACGAAACATTTGGGGCCTCGCTTTTGAACAAAATAACAAGGAATCCCTAAAACCCCTTTTTTATCTAAAATTATATTAAAGGTTTTTTCTAAAATTGGAGCAATTTTCTCTCCTCCCACGGATCATCCTCCTTGTATAGATTGTGTTTTTTAATATACTCCTCCACCTCTTTAGGAACAAGGTATTTTATTGGAAGACCCTCCTTGATCCTATTCCTTTCAAATGGAGATCGAAGGATTTTAGGCGTTTTGATTTTAGCATCCATAGGATTTTTCATAGGTTTATACGATGATTTCAAGAAGTTGGGAGGAATGGAAAAGGTGCTTCTGCTTACTTTGCCGGGAATAGCTTTAGTTCTCTCTGGAATTTACTTTCCAAAGCCCATATTGCCTTTTATAGGGGTAACTAGGCTTACTATTATCTATCCGGTATTGCTAATTCTAGCATCAACTATAGTCGCCAATGGCGTGAATATGATAGATATCTTTAATGGGCTTGTCTCCTCCGTGATGATGATATCTACAATACCTATATTGCTAGCTTCAATAATGAGAAACGATTTAACTTTGGCTTTCCTCTCAGTTATTTTCCTGTGCTCCCTTGCTGGTTTCTTACTCAGACATAGATATCCCTCGAGGATCTTTCCAGGAGATAGCGGAGCTATGCTAATGGGACTTTTTTATCTAGGCTTAGTAGTAGAGGGGAGGATGGAAGTTATAGGGATCGTCGCTCTTTTACCGGTTATACTAAATGGTTTTCTCATACTATCGACGATAGGAGGGTTCATCGAACACAGTAACATAGCTAAAAGGCCTGTAAGCGTAATTCTAAGAGGAGAGGGAGAACCGCTTTTAATTAGCTCAAAAGAGGAAGGCGCTCCCATTACCTTAGCGAGGCTCGTAGTTTCCAGAGAGGGGTTAACCGAGAGAGATGTGGTACTAAACATAGTCCTATTATCGATCTTTTCCTCTATCTTAGCTGTAGCAACCATATTTATAGGTGGGTTGACTTGAAGGTAGTGAGGGAGACTTTTGAAATAATGGGCTTATTGATCATAGCATGGATTATGCTTCTTTCCTTTTTCTTCGTAATGAGCCTTGCTGTCTATCTAACCGAAGAGCTCCCCTCCTTTATTAGAGGAATTAGCAGGGGGCTGTTAGGCGTTCTTCTATTAATTATGTGGCTTTTTTTATACCTAGTTCTAAGGAACGTTTATGCGAAAACTAAAGGAATAAAACCTCCAAAGCTCCTCATTGAATGAGGTAAATCGGTATATTCTTACTTGCTGAAAGGAAGACGGCGTCAGCAATCTTATTATTCTCAATAGCGTCTTTTGCCGTTATCGGAAACCTCCTCTTACCCTCAACGGCCTCTAGGAAAGCCCTATCTTCCAACATTAAAGGCTCTTGCCAGGTAAAGGAAGGGATGTACGTCCCATAGCTATCCTCTATTACTACCTCTTGAGTTAAGAAGTCTAAGTTTACCGCGCCTTTCGTAAATATCGCTTTAAGAGTTCTTCTCTTTTTAGGAGATAGCCACGTTGAAATTATGGAGGTTATTAGCCCTTTTTTATGCTCCAGAGTTATAACGGCGAGATCTTCTCTTTCTCCTCTGGTTTTCCTAAGCTTAGCGTATACGCAGATAGGCTCCTCACTACTTACGTATCTAGCGATATCGATGTCGTGAACGCTTATATCGTAAACCACGCCTACATCCCTTATCCTATTGGGCCACGTGTTTTCCCTAGCGATCTCTAAAAATTCGAGCCTTCCAAGCTTACCTTCCTCTTTAATTTCCTTGAGCTTAGATATAGCTGGGTTAAACCTTTCGATATAGCCTACGGCTACTAACCTTCCTTCCTTCTCCCCGACTTCAGCGATTTTTAAAGCTTCTCTATAGTTAAGAGCTAAGGGCTTCTCAACTAATATATCTAAACCAGCTTTTAAGGCCTCTAAGCTTAAGCTTAAGTGGGTCGATGTTGGAGTCGCTATAATAACGGCATCTAGCTTTTCCTTTTCTAACATCTCCTTAAAGGAGGTATATCCGGAAACCCCGAATTTCTTCGAATTAACAGCGAGTTTCTCCTTATCTACATCGCATATAGCCTTTAAAGCGTTGAGTTCGTAGAGAACTCTCGCGTGATTTTTCCCCCAAGATCCAATTCCAACTACCCCTACCTTTACCATATTACAGTAACATAAAGGAGGAGAATAATTAAAGCTTCGCCTACTCGATAATCGATAAAGGCGACGTTACGCTTATCCTTACCTGTCCTTCAGCTCCCTTATACTTCTTAATATAATTCTCATCTTCCTTAGTACACGCTAAAATTATGTGGCTCCTTTCCAACAGAACGTAAGATGGTCTCATCAATTTCAAATCGTTTAAAACTTCAACGACACCAAAAGCCTCCCTAAGCTTGTTTATTAACACCTCTCTTGTTCTGCTAGCATCCCCTCTTAATTCATAGGGATCGAGGCTCCAGAGTATTAAGATATGCGTTCTTATAGCCTTGAGGCCTTTCCTCTTAACTATACGTCTCAAATGGCTCTCGAGGCCCTTAAGATAAAACTCTATAGACTTTATAGCCGCAGATGAAAGGTGAAAAAGAGGATTGGAGGTCTGAATAGAAGTGTTTAGAAGGTAGATATCTAAGAGGCCCTTTATCACGTCGCTTAAGTAAACTAGCTTGCCTCCAGGCCTTGGAAAGGATAGCTCTAAGATATCCGGAATCGCTTCTTGAAGAAGCGTTTTGAAATGCTTCATCTCAGCATCGTTAAAAGATAGGGGCTCGATTTTCCCTATTACCTCTCGAACCCTTTTTAAGGGTTTATGGGAAGTGACCCCTACGAATTTTTGGATCCCTCCTTGTCTAGTTAAGGGATAGTAGAGGAAGTAGAAATCCTCCCCTTCTTTCAATCCACTCTGATCCTCCAGCAATATGATGGTATTTGAACAACCTCTAGGAGGTAAAGGTAGTAGGTAGAAGAGGAGGACGTCTTTAGGAAGAAAACGGGAAAGCTCTCTTAACCTTATTAAAATCTCAGCTTTCCCTTCAGCTCCTATTTTTTTAATTTTCGGAGCGAAGAAGATTACCTCCGCATTAGCTAAACTATCGCTAAAAGATGAAATTGGAGTTAAATCATATTCGATCAAGCTTCTAGGAGGGAGGTTTGCTATCTTCTTATTCAAAGGTATAGCCATTCTCAAATTTTCATCTATCACAGTAACTTCGTGTTTACCTATTAGAGATTTAGCGAGTCTAAGCCCCTCAGTTGAAAGTCCGTAAAAGACCACCCTCAATCCTAATTATTTCTTAAGTAAAGCCTCAATTTAAAGTCTTAGTTAATGAAATATGGGTGTAACGTTTTTAAGAGGGTTAAGGAGATGCTAGGAATGGCCCGGTGGAGCCCGGTGGTGTAGCGGCCAAGCATCTCGGCCTTTGGAGCCGAGGACGGGAGTTCGAATCTCCCCCGGGCTACCATTTCAATTATTTTTGGAGAACGATAGCTTCTTTAACTTCTCACTTAAGTACTTTGTGTAAGTCGTTATGATGGGAAGATTTAATAGAATTTGGTCGTCTTTTTCAGTTAGGAGAGGCACTTCAACCGAGGAACAGAAAGCTGAGCTATCTAGGAAGGACGCTGATTTGATCGTTAAGGAGGCCAAACAACCTTAAACGTTATACTTGGGTAATTATTCATGAAGTACCATTAGGGAGTTGGATAGTTGATAGGTTATCTCTTCCCGAACCGAATGTTAAATTGGAAGAAGAAAAGAACTAAATACATTTCTAGTAAGAAACAATAAATTTTTTAGTTAAGAATTCTTTCTGCTTTAACGCTTTTTAGAACCAGCTATAATAGTGTAAAAGTTGATCGATTTGTTTAAACATTTAAACTCTAACAACGATAATCGGTTCTCTCTAAACCTGTAGAATGATCATGAAGAAGATCGATGAAGAGTTAAATAGATGGGAATTTAAGAGAGCTGCTTACGAATGTTTAAGAAAGTACAGCTTAGTGGATAAGGGTTAAAAGATGGATTCGCTAACCCCTCAACGTTTACATTTCTATAGTCCCAGCACTAGCATCGCTAATACAAAGTATAACGTTAATCCGAGTATGTCTGATAAGGTCGTTATTAGAGGAGCCGAAATGATGGCTGGATCCAATTTTAATGCCCTAGCGAGAAAGGGTAAGAACCCTCCAGTGAGACTTGATAGAAATACTACCGCTATAATCGACAGAGCTACTACCACGCTTATTCTAACATCCCAACTTACGGTATAAGCTATTCCAAAAGCTATTGGAGATAGTAAAGCTCCAAGGCCTAAAGCCGTTAAACTCTCCCTAAACAGCACTTTAATGAAGTCTTTTGTGGTGAGTTCTCCGAGAGCAAGCGCACGTATAACTAAGGTCGCTGATTGTGAACCTACATTGCCTCCGGAGTCGATAAGTAACGGTATGAAAAACGATAGAGCTACCACCTTAGTGAGTTCTCCTTCGAAGAACTTAAGGACGTTCGCCGTTAGTGATTCTAAGATGTAGAGAAGTATTATCCATATAGCTCTACTCTTTATTAAGTCGGATATCTTAGCTACTAAATACGAGTGTTCGAGCTCCACAGTTCCTCCGAACTTTATGATATCCTCAGATGCTTCCGAAATGATAACGTCGATTACGTCGTCAGATGTAATGGCTCCTAGAAGCCTGCCCTTCTTATCCACTACAGGGATTTCTTCTAAGTCGTACCTAGCTACCAGCTTCGCCACCTCCTCTTGATCGGTATCGGGTAAAACCGTTGGAGGCTTTTTTATTACTTCATTTAACGTCTTGTTCCTTGGAACGGTTATGGCTTCCGTTACCTTTGCCCATCCTAAAAAATCCCCTTTACCATCTACGACGTATAGGTAGTTCGAGGTATCGTACCTATGGAATTTTAACGTTAATGTGAACTCTTCCAACGCTTCTCCAACCTTTCTATCCTTATGAAAGATCGGAATTTGATTCGTCATTAACCCTCCTGCTGTTTCAGGAGGGTATTCAAGAAGAGGCTTTACCTCCTCTATCTTCCAGTATGGCAGTTCCCTATAGAGTAGACGTTTAGTGCTAGGCGGAAGCTTAATGAGTAGATCGGCTAATTCATCAGCCGGTAATTCAGAAGCTATTCTAACGAGCCTGCTTGGAGGAATACCTTTAACAAAATCTAGAAGTATTTCATCCTCTAATTTATCTATGAACTTAGATATCGATTCATTGGAGAGGAAATGGGCAATTAAAGGCCTAAATTGAGGATCTAGCCTCTTTAGAAGGTCCGGTATATAGCTTATATCCATTGATTCCAATATCGCTTTTACGTTATCTATTTCCCCACTTTCAAAATAGGCTATTAATTTTTCACTAAGCTCCTCAATATTAACTTCAGAACTCATGTTAGCACTTCCATATTCACTTCCTATATTTATCTTTACTAAGAGCTATAAAAGAGAATTTAAGGTTTCAGAAGCCTTCAACCTCACCTCATCGATGTCGATAGATGTTATCTCCCCATTCCCAAAGACCTTCTCTCCTCCGATGTAAACATACCTTATCCTATCTTTATTTGTTGAATAGAATACGCTCGTTAATACATCCCACGTAACTTCCAAGCCCTTTAAATCTATCACAATGAAATCGGCTTCTCTTCCAGGTTTTAAAGATCCAACATTCATCCTTACAGCCTTTCCTCCGTTCTCCGTAGCCATCTTAATGCAATCTCTAAATGATATCGCACTAGAGGATTCTCGTAAAGCTCTTTGAGTATATATGCATGTTCTCATTTCCTCAAATACATCGAAGTTCTCGGAGCTCGCTGGTCCATCTGTACCTAAAGCAACGTTTACCTCCCTTTTTAACATTTCAGCTACTTTAGCGATCCCCGACCCCAATCTAGAATTCGATCTTGGGCAGTGAACAATCGTAGCTTTAGAACGTGATAACTCGATTATTTCATCCTCGCCTAGATGGACACCATGCGCTGCTATTAATCTATCATTAAGTAAGCCGAGCTCCTTAAGTACACCGAGGGGTCTTTTACCTTTATCTCTTAACACGTTTTTAATCTCATCCCTAGTTTCTGCAAGATGTATGTGGATTGAAAGGTTGAATTTATCCGATATCTCCTTAATTTCCTTCAATATTTCAGAACTGCAGGTGTAGAGGGAATGGGGACCTAATGCAAGTTTCGAGCAAACAGACTTCGTTAAGGACAAGTAGTAGTCTATTCGTTTAAGCCTTTTCCAGCTTTCCTCCTCCATGTACTTTACCTTATCCATGAAGGCTAACGTTAGCATAGCTCTCGCTTTTATCTTCTTTAGGGCTTTCACCATGGGAGGAACGTTATAGAAATCTATGAAGGTGGTGATACCTGAAGAAACCATTTCAGAAAGCCCGTATAAAGAAGCGATTTCTAAGACGTCTTCGTCCATCTTCTCTTCTGCTTTCCATATCTTCCTAAGCCAATCCTCCAGCTTTAAGCCTTCTCCCAAGCCCCTCAACACTATCATCGCTACGTGTGTATGAGCATTTACGAAGCTAGGCATAACTAAGGAGATGCCGAAATCCGTCTCTTCCTCAAAGCCTCCAAGCTTCTTAACCTGATCTCTCTTACCTACGTATCGTACCTTTCCATTTTCTACTAAGAGAGCTGCGTCTTCAATTAAAGGGGATTTCCAGTCAGGTAGCAAGTACCTAGAGTAAAAGGCTTTTTTCACGGTTACGTTAAGGACTTAGGGAGATATAGATTTAACGACGAAGGGTATAATTAGCTGTTTTTCATTTCTAATTGCTATGGAGGCAGAAATAGGAATTATAGGCGGATCTGGCATATATTCTCCGGATTTTATAAAGGACGTAAAGGAGGTTAAGGTATACACGCCGTTCGGCGAACCATCGGATTTTATACTCGTAGGGTATGTCGGGGATAGAAAAGTAGCGTTCATACCAAGACATGGGAGAGGTCATAGGATTCCTCCACATATGATAAACTATAGAGCGAATATATGGGCCTTAAAGGAGTTGGGGGTAAAGAGGATACTAGCTCCATCTGCCGTGGGAAGCCTACAAGAAGAAATTAAGCCTGGGGATTTCGTCATACCGGATCAGTTTATCGATATGACGAAAAGGAGATGTTACACCTTTTACGATGGTGGAAAGGTGGCACATGCTAGCTTAGCAGATCCTTTTTGCCCTGAACTGAGGAAGGTGCTAATTGAAGGTTGTAAGGCTCTAGGTTTATCTCACCATGAAGCAGGAACCTACGTATGTATAGAAGGGCCTAGGTTTTCAACTAGAGCTGAATCCGCCTTGTTTAGATCTTGGGGAGCACATATTATAGGAATGACGTTAGTACCGGAAGTGAATTTAGCGAGGGAAGCTGAAATCTGCTACGTTACCATCGCGATGGTAACGGATTACGACGTATGGGCGGAAAGGCCTGTAACGGCAAGCGAGGTAGCTAAGACTATGGCGGAGAACGTAGAGAAGGTAAGGAAGTTGTTGGAGTTCGTTATCCCAAGAATTCCTGAAGAGAGGAAGTGTCCATGTAAGGAGGCGTTGAAGGATGCGGTTATTTGACCTCTAGAGATCTAACCCTGTCCGATATCTCCTTTATCTTGTTTATAGCCTTCTTCTGTTTAATTTTATTCGCAGTGTAAAGCTCTCTAATCTGTCTGGCCAATTTAATTGCCCGATCGAGCTCCTGATTTACTTCTACAAGCTTTTCGACTAACTCTTTCTTCCCTTCTTTATTAAGCTTATTCTTCAACTTCATTATCTCAGAGTTAATCTTAGATCTTTGCGTATCTAAACGCCTCCTCTCCTTTTCAAAGTCTTCCTTCTCTATCGTTTTAGATATACTTCGTTCGTATAGCCTTAGGTAATCTAGAACTACATCCCTCTTTGAAAGCAAGGGCTCAAACCTTTCTCTCTTCTTATAGGAGGCTATGTAAAGGATAGCGAAAAGGACTATTGCAAAGACTATTAGGTCAATATACGTTGTTATAGGTGTATACACGGGAAGCGTTTGAACGTTTAAGACTGGCAAAAACGTAGAATTGCTTACAGTAACTGGCTTTACATTAGGAGCACGAACTTCAGCACTTCTAATTAGCCCCGGAATGGGAGGTGGACATGGGTTAGGGAGTTCCTTTATGAGATACTTTAGCTCTATGAAGTTCATGCCCTTAACTAAGGGGTATGGAAGAGATAAAAGGGAAGAGCGGATTGTCGTATAGACGTAATCTGAAATTCCCACCTTAACTCTAATCATCTCGCTTATTGAAAGGTAGTCTGCTACTTTAACAGAATAGAGGAACTTATCGTCGTATAGCTTAATCCAAATCTTATCCTCAATTAATATTTCATCATCCTTTTTTTGAACATACTCTCTTTGAAGCTTAGTAATTTCCAGATTTGAGAAAGCATAAGGGAAATCTGGGGATATATCTAAAGCAATTATCTTAGGATACGTTATATTTCCGTCAGCTCTATACTTCCACGTCCTAGGTTCCACTTCTACAAAACCCTCCCTTTCCAGTTTAGTCATGATTTTAACACCCTTTGGTATAGTTAAAGTAGACTCTACATGAGTTAGATTCACGCCTTTTACATCTGGAATTATGGTATAATTTGCTACGTAATCCACGCCTTTAAATTTGAAAAGGGGGAATAGCCAAATATTCACCTTAAGATCTAGAGCACCTTTCCCTATCTCGAGATTAGTAAAAACGAACCTGAGTTGATTTTCATCTCTTATGAGGCTTACGTGAACATTACTGCTATAATTAACTAAGCAAGAAGCGTAGTTAGGATAAATTACCTCCACTTTATCTAAAGTTACAGGATTAGAGGCGCTTAAGCTCAGAGTAAAATTGAGTTTAACGAGTCCGTAGCTTTCAATAGTAAAGTTTTGTTGAAAGGAAGGAGTTAAGGATTGAGCATTTGACGGGGTGGATAGGGGGGAAGCGATTAAGAGTAAAAATAGAAGTAATGGGATCGTTTTTTGAGTAAACCTATACATGGAAAGCGATTTGTAAAAAGCTATTTATAAACCTCACTTCTCCTTTTAGACAGAAGGATTAAGTTTATATACTATCTGGAAATGGTGCAAATACACCTTGAAGAAAGCGCTTATTTCAATACTACCTACCGCATCTTCCCTATGTTTAGGAGCTCTTTACCTCAATGAGCTAGAGTTAGACGGCCTTCTAGCTTTTTTAGCAATAGGTATTGGTACTACCATGCTCGTAAGTACGTTTTTAGTTCCCAGGAAAAGAAGATAAACTCTAAATTATGAAAGAAGAGAAAAATTTTATTAGAAGCAAGACACGAAAGTTTGACTTGGGGCCCGTAGCTCAGCATGGCAGAGCGACCGGCTCATAACCGGTCGGTCGTGGGTTCAAGTCCCACCGGGCCCATCTCAATCTGGGTTAGTTTCATTATTTCTGAAATTAATTCTTCTATTACCGCAGAAACCTTCTTGATTCCCTCGATTCCGTTGAACCTTATTATTTTCGCGAAGGACTTGTTGCTCATCTTTACCTCAAGCCCGAGCTTTTGTCCGATTTCATAAAGCCTTTGATATAACCTAGGGTCGCTGGTCCAGACGCCGTGGTCCTCTTCTGGATATTTTTTAAATGATATGGAAATATCTTTCCCATTGGGAAGTGGAAATTTCAGGTTGATGAATTTAGGCAGGAACTTGATATC
>CALBHZ010000158.1 GCA_937892815.1 uncultured archaeon
CTATCTAATATATCGAGGATGTATTCCTCTATTGGCCTTAACATTTTGAGAAAAGATTCTTGATTGAAGACAGGGAATTCTTCATAAGATCTTATTACTGGAGGCCTTTCCTTTCTTTCTTCCTTCTCCATTTCTAATAATAAAGCCTCAAAAGCTTCCAATAACTCATCTATATCGCTTGCGTGGATATCTACTCTAAAGGGCATGTAGAGCGGGGAAACGGGAGCGCTAATATCTGCCTCCCTCTTAACCATGATTCTCCTCTTCTCCTCGTAAAACAGATGTTCAACCTTCAGTTTATACAGTATGCTTGAAGTAAGCAAGGCTAAGCCGCTAAGCTTGTAGTCTAGGAGAGGCTTAGATTTAAGGAACTTATAAAATTCGTTAAGGAGAAGATATATGCTAATATCCCACGGCCTCTTCCTTCTCAAAGCGTCTGGGTTGAGCAAAACTTTAATGGCGTCTATTTTTTCATCCCTCAAGCCTTTATCCCCTCTAGCCTGTATTTAACCACGTTACTAACGCCTTCTCTCGCATAAACACCGATTAAGTTATGAGCCTTAGAAACTAGAAGATCCCTAAGCGAGATAGTTATAATTTGAGTCCTCTCCGACCAATCTCTCAAAAGTTCTCCCAATTTCTCGGCGTAAATGGGATCTAAAGACTGATCTATTTCATCTAGTAGGTAAAATGGACTGGGATAAGCTGCTTGAAGAGCTAGTAAGAAAGATACAGCTGCTACCGTTTTCTCCCCTCCGCTAACTGAGCTCGCCTCCCTCGCGCTCTTTCCAGGGAACTTCACCATTAAGAAAACGCCTCCTGAGAATGGATCTTCTGGATTTTCCAGTTCTAGCCAAGCTTTCCCTCCAGTGATCTTGCTAAAAATGTTTCTTAACTCCTTATCGATCTTTTCAAAAGCAACCATAAAGGTTTTTTTCTTTTCAGCCTCTACTTCCTCAATGAACTTTACAATCGCGTTCCTATCTTTTTCAAGTTCTCCTCTTCTAACGGAAGCTAGCTTATAGGAGGTGTATGCTTCTTTGTAATTTTGTTTAGCGAGTTGATTTACTGATCCATATAAAGTTGAAAGCTCGGCCTCTAAATCTGATAATATCTTGGGTATTTCTGAATGATATTCAGGTATCGTGTCTACCCTTAACTCCTCTAGCCTCCTACCTTTATCCTCTATATCCCTTTTGAGGATTTCTAAATCTGATAATATCTTCATCTTTTCCCTCTCTAACCTCCATTTACTATCCATAAGCTTCTTCTCTTTCTTCTTTTCCCTCTCAAGTTCTTCTTCTATTCGATTTAAAGTAGGCGTTAGCTTTGTGATTTTTTCTTCCTCTTCCTTCCTCTTTTTTAGTAAAAGAGACTCTTCCTCTCTTAATTTCGGCAGCTCTCTCTCTAAGGATTCTAACTCGCTATTGATTCTAGCTATTCTCTCCTCTCCCGCCTTTAACATATCTCCTAGCTTCTTAACTCTAGGCTCTAATTCTCCCGTTACTTCCTTAGAAACATCGGATATCTTCAAGTTCAGCATCAACATGTCAGAGACTAGACGTCTTGCTTCCTCTTCAAGGCTAGAAAGGGCTTTCTTAACCTCTTCTACCTTTACTTTCGATAAGGATTTAGCGATTTTATCTCTTCTTTCCTCTAACTTCTTCTCTCTTCCCCGTAAGTTCTCCCTATATTTTTCAAGCTTCTGAACTCTAACTTCTATAAGTCTTGTTTCCCTCTCCAGCTTATCAACCTTCGCTTTCATTTTCTTACAAAGCCTCTTGTACCTACCAATCATACTGGTTAACACTTCTATCTGAATTCCCTTCCTCTCTGCTGCTAACTTCTTTTCAAGAGAGACCGAGTACAACTCCTTAATCTCTTCTCTTAACCTTTCCAAGCCTCCACGTTTCCTTGCTAAGGTTTTATCTAGAGCCATTAAAGCTTCCTTTAAAGCCTTAGCCCTTTTATAATCAAGCCCTAGCTTCTTAGGCTCTAGCTTTGGAATTAACCCGACTTCGGCAACTCCTCTTTCATCGAATAAAATCCCATCCACGGTAACAGCCTTATACCCCTTCGATATTACGAACTTAGCCGCTTCTTCAGATTCAACTAGATAAACGTTTCCAAAAAGACCTTCAACGAAATGCTTATACCTCTCATGATAGACGAGGAAATTCGAAATAGGCCCTATAACTCCAGGCCCAGACAAACTTCTTTTTACAATTCTAAAGGTTAGGGGTAATATCCTAACTCTCCCCCCTCCAATTTTCTTTACGATATCGATAAGCCTCCTCCTTGCATCTTCATCCTTCACAACAATTATGTTAGATGTGGAGAAGAGAACCGCTTCCACGGCATCTCTAAACCTTCCCCCTGCCTTAACTATATTATTTAGCTTACCTATATAACCTTCAAAAGCTCCCGTAGATAGGTACTCATCTACTTTTTCAACTATAGCTATATCCCTTAGGAACTTTTCGTAAACTTCTTGCTTAGCTTCAACTTTCGTTAACTCCTTAAGGGATTTCAGTAATACGTCGTTAGCTTTCCCCATCTCCTTTATTAGTTTAGCTCTAATATTTTCTAGACGTTCTAGTCTCCCTTTGATATCCGTTAAACCTTCCTCCTCAATTCGATGGACCTCTTTCAAATTTTCTATTTTCTCCTCTAACCTCCTTACACTTTCTTCAGCTTCCCTATATTTAGACTTAAGATCCTCCAAAGCT
Source organism: uncultured archaeon (assembly GCA_937892815.1). Lineage (GTDB taxonomy): Archaea > Thermoproteota > Nitrososphaeria > Conexivisphaerales > CALBHZ01 > CALBHZ01. Next base: position 2,730 of record CALBHZ010000158.1, read on the forward strand.
TCAAAAAGCTCTTCTTTTCTTTTCTTTTGTTCCGCTAATATCCTTTCTACCTCATTTTTCCTCTCCCTAACCTTTCTTATTCTCGCTTGAACTTTAAGTAAAGAACCTCTCCACCTTTCTACGCTGAGCTCCTTCCTTTTCAGCTCCTTCCTCTTCTCCTCAACTAACCTACTAATCTCCTTATGTCTCGATTCTAAATCATCATATCTTTTCTTCAACTCCTCTAATTCTTTTCTCTTCCTTTCAAGCTCTTCTAAGCTTTCTTTAAACATTCTTTCAAGCTCAGGTCTACTCTCCTCTATTTTCCTTTTATCGCTTAACAGAGAATTTCTTCTCTCTTCAACTTCCGCTTTCCTCATCCTTACTTTTTGTAATTGATTATTAATCTTCGTCAACTCGCTCATAATGCTATCAACGTTAGCGGAGTAAAAATCAGATCTTTCCTTCTCTATCTCTTTCAACTTCCTCTGCACGTCTTCTATTTCTCTCTCCTTCTCTATCAGTTCTCCTTCTATCTCTCTCAGCCTCTCCCTTAAGCTATCCCTCTTTAATTCGAGTGTAGATATCTCGTGATGCAAAATAGATGCTCTGTAACTTCTCACCTTACTTTCTAAAATTCCGTATCTTATTAGCTCGTTTCTCTCCTCTTCTAACCTCTCTATTAACTTTCTCTTTTCATCGAGTTTAGCGAACGCAATAGCCAACTGCGTATCTGCTTCCCTTAGCTTTTCCATAGCTTGGGCCTTCTTTTCATCAAAGGACTTCAAACCGATCAAAGACTCTAAAATGTGCCTTCTTTCATTTGGATTAAACTCGGCGATCCTAGTAATTGTCCCTTGAGGAACTATGTTAAGGCCATTGTAGCTTATCCTTGCGGCCTCTAATATTTCGATTATCGTAGATCTCAGAACCTTTTTGTGGTTTAAATAGAAGGTACTTTCCCCGTTTTCCTTTATCTCCCTAGTTATATACACGGTATCGCTATCTACTGGTATCGCTTTATCGCCGTTATCCAAGACTAAGGTAACTCTAGCAGAGCTTATCCTCCCTTTATCAAATATTAACTTAGACATCTTAGGTTGTCTGAGCTCCTTAGGGCTGTTTTCGCCTAATGCGAACCTAATAGCGTCTAGTATGTTAGATTTACCGCTTCCATTCATTCCGGTTATAACGTTTAAATTAGGGCAAAAAGCGATCGATACTGTCCTGTTGGGAAATGATTTAAATCCTCTTATATCCACTTTCTTTATGTACACCATAGCTTTAGCTTAAACCTGATATTTTCTCAAGTAAATACTATTATATTTTGCTTAATTAAAGGTTTGTATGGGTGTTTAAATCAATGGGTCTAAAATCTTTAATCTATAAGAGGAGGAGGGTGAAGTTATTGAATTTAGCATGTAAAAAAGGATACAATGCCGTTCTCGTTTCATCTCCTCAAAACATCTTTTACTTAACTAACTATTGGGGCGAAGGGTATCTACTTATCGATTTTTCAAAAACGTCTTTAATCGTGCCTAAATTGGAATACGAAAGAGCGAAGACCGAAGCTATTGATGTCGACATCGTCAAAGCTGAAAGGGGAAGCACGATGCTGGAGAACGTTAAGAAGCTCGCCATGGGCTATAAGCTCTGTACAGATAACCTTCCTACTAATACCTTCCTCTCCCTCTCAAGCCTCTTACCCAATAGAATTTCTTTAGAACTTGAAATTTTTGAAAAAGCCAGGATAATCAAGGACGATCAAGAGATCTCGACATTAATTAGGGGAGGCGAAATCATGGACAAGCTCTTTACATACGTACTAGAGATCCTTAAACCAGGCATAACTGAACGAGCGTTAGCGGCGTACATAGTAAGTGAAATGATGAGGTTGAAATCCGACCCAGTAATACACTATCAAACTAGCTTTAGCCCTGTAATTGTAGCGTCTGGCCCTAACTCGTCTCTACCTCATGCTACCGTGACAGATAGGGTAATAGAAAGGGGAGATTTCGTAATCGTGGACATAATTCTAAGGTACAATGGGTATGTAGTAGATGCTACCCGTACGTTTCATGTAGGAAAAGCAGATAATAGAAAGCTTAGACATTATGAGGCCGTTCTAAATGCACAGCTTAAAGGCGTGAGGTACGCAGTACCCGGTAGGAAAGCCGGAGAAGTGGATAGAATTGTTCGCAAGTGTTTGGAGGATAGCGGCTTATCGGATTTCTTCATACATAGTACGGGACACGGTATAGGCTTAGATGTACACGAGCCTCCCTGGATTAGGCCAAACGAGAACATCTCACTTGAAAGGGGAATGGCAATTACCGTAGAGCCCGGAATTTACGTGCCTAATAGATATGGCGTTAGAATTGAGGACTCGATCATCGTATCTGATCCACCTTTAATTCTTACAAGATTTACAAAAATGTTAACAGAGGTTTAAAAGGGAAGCTTTAAGTCGACCTAATTGTAATCCTCTATATGCCCAAGTATATCTTCATTACTGGAGGTGTTTTATCGGGCTTAGGGAAGGGAAGCCTCACGGCTTCAATAGCTAAATTGTTGCAGCTTTCAAATAAAAAGGTAAGTTGTATGAAAATAGATCCTTATCTAAATGTAGATGCTGGTACTATGAACCCCTTAGTTCACGGTGAAGTTTTCGTTACGGAAGATGGCGGAGAATGTGATATGGATATTGGAACGTACGAAAGGTTCTTAAATATAACTTTAACGAAACGTCATAACTTAACTACTGGTCAGGTTTACTTATCGGTAATTAAGGCGGAAAGGAGAGGAGATTATTTAGGTAGGTGCGTTCAAATAATACCTCATATTACCGACGAAATAAAGTCGAGAATTAGAGAGCTAGGGAAGGATGAAGATATACTGTTAGTTGAATGTGGAGGAACCGTTGGAGATATAGAGGGGCTTCCATTTTTAGAAGCGTTTAGACAGATGAAGTTAGAAGAGGGAGAAGAGAACGTCTTCTTTATCCATTTAACCCTAGCTCCCGTATTAAAACCTAGTAATGAGATAAAGACGAAACCTACACAGCATAGCGTTCAAGAATTGAGAAGGATAGGAATTCAACCGGATATGATAGTAGTTAGATCTGAAATGCCGTTATCGGAAGAGGCCAAAAGAAAGATATCTCTCTTCACCAACGTACCTCTAGATGCCGTTATATCCAACCCCGATTTAGAAAACGTATACGAGTTACCTCTATTGTTGTATAGAGAGGGGGTACTTAAGCCTATAGTCAGGAAGCTGAATTTAGGGAACGTCTCCCCCGATTTAACTAAATGGGAGGAAATTGTAATGAGAATGAAGAACGCAAGGGAAACCGTGAAAATCGGCATGATAGGGAAGTATACTAAGCTCGTAGATAGCTACGTTAGCTTAAACCACGCAATACTTCATGCAGGAGCAAAGCTGGGAATTAAGCCAATAATAGAGTGGGTCGATAGTGAGGAGGTCGAGAGAAGCGGAGTTTCCATGCTCAAATCGTACGATGCTATAATTATACCTGGAGGGTTTGGTAAAAGAGGAAGCGAGGGTAAAATAATGGCTATTGACTTTGCCAGAAAAGCTAAAAAGCCCTTCTTCGGCATTTGTTTCGGCTTCCAGCTATCCGTCGTTTCATTTGCTAGGAATGTCTTAGGCTTGAAAGAGGCTAACTCAACTGAGTTAGATCCCAATACTCCACATCCGGTAATAGACTTACTGCCTGAGCAAAGGGAGATTAAGGAAATGGGAGCTACTATGCGATTGGGAGCTCATGAGATAAGAGTGAGGGAGGGGACCTTAGCTTGGAATATCTACAGGAAGAACCGAATATGGAAAAGGCATAGGCATAGGTACGAGGTAAATCCAAGGTATATAGAACTTTTAGAGAAGGGTGGATTGATATTCTCAGGAAGCAGCGATAATGGGAGAAGACAAGAGATATTAGAGCTCCCAGATCATCCGTTCTATTTAGCAACTCAGTATCATCCTGAATTTTCAAGTAGGCTTGAAAATCCTGAACCAATATTCGTAAGCCTACTTGAAGCAGCTTTAAAAGCTAGAGGATCTAAGGATTAAATATAAAAGTTGTCTACGGTTAGAGAGGTAGCGAGTATATTAAGGAAATTTACTTTTAAAGAGCTAAAGTTCTTGAAGTTATTAGGACGCTTAACAAAATCCTTTAGCATTATACCTTATAGCGTTTTAAGGCAAAGATCCGGTTTAAGTAATGGAGATATCGAATTCCTAATTAAAAGGCTACAGGATTACAAGCTCATTAGAAGATCCGAAATTGGAATAAAGCTTTTATCCGCTGGTTTAGATGCCTTAGCTCTCCATTCCCTTAGGGTTAAAGGGATTTTAGACGCTTTAGGACCTCCTATAGCCGTAGGCAAGGAGAGCGATGTATTTGAAGGAATTTCTCCTAAAGGAGAAGTATACGCCGTTAAGTTCTTTAGAATTGGGAGAACGAGCTTTAGGGGGATAAAGAGAGCTAGAGGATATGTTGAGGATAGAATACATGAATGGCACGTAATAAACGTAAAATCGGCTAAACGCGAATTTGAAATTTTAACGGAGCTTTCCGAGAAGAAGTGCCCGGTTCCAGTTCCCATCGCTGTCGCGTATCACGTCCTAGGCATGAAGGAGTACCTCGCTCTACCTCTCTTTAAGATTAAGAAGCTCGACGATCCTTTAAAGGTTTTTGAAAAAGCCTTAGAAGCCGTAAAGAAATGCGTATTCGAAGGAGGATACGTACACGCAGATTTAAGCGAGTTTAATGTGTTGGTGGACTCGAAGGGGGATGTCTTAATAATAGACTGGCCTCAAGCCGTTAAATTAGGGGAAGTTTCTTCTAAAGATAAGCTCTTAAGGGATATTACAAATTTAACTAACTATTTCAACAGGAAGTACCACTTATCCTTAAATTTAGACGAAGTCCTCCTTCCGTTTATAGAACGCTTCTAAGCGCGTCCTCTATCTTTATGAATAGCACATTGTTGCCCCTTATTACTACTCTTCCGTAGCTCTTAATAAGTTCGCCATTTTCGTTATACTCGGATGCTTCCTCTAAGAGAACGTTCATGTAAGAATCTATGTTAACCATTATCCCCCTATACTCTAACGAATTCTTCAGTCTAATCCTTACTTCTTTATTGATGGCTTTCTGAAGCATCGTTAAAGGCCTCTTACCTGTTGTAGATTGATTTTGTATGCTGGAGCTCAATCTATCGAGAGGTTATTTTAGCTGGGATAAAAAGGTTACTAATTGAGAAAACAAAAAACGTGAGAAATGGATAAAAGCAAAAATTTCCTTACCTCGATCTTGTATGCCTAAAGTAAAGATAGGAGCCTCTTTCGATATTTTAACAGATGGAGGGTTTGAAAGTGGTTTCTTTTACGAGGTTTACGGACCAAGCGGAGTTGGAAAAACCCAACTTCTGTTTACCTTAGCCGTAGAAGGTGTACATCAAGGCTTCAGCAGGGCCTACTTTATCGATACTAGGGGAACCTTTAGGCCGGAAAGAGTAGCGGAAATAGCCGAAGCTAGAGGGTATAATCGAGACGACGTTTTAACAAAAATCTCCGTTAAACAACTCAGGGATCTCCCTAGCTTCATACTTACGATCGATCTACTATCTGAAGGGGGTAAAGAGCTCCTACTACTGGTAGATACTCTATCTGATCTCTTTTACGAATTTCCCGATGTAGGTGTCAGGTATAAGCTGGGTATTTTAGCAAGAAACCTTTCACTAACATGTATAGAGAGGGGATTTTTAGTGGTGGCGTCCAATGGGGTGAGGTATAAGGGCAATCTAGAGCCCTTAGGTTCCGAGTATACAGATCCCTATGTTCACATAAGGATAGCCATGGAGAAGGATGATCGGGGAACTCTATACGCCTGCAGAGAGGGAAAAGAAGAAAAGCTGAGATATGTTATAGGAAGAGGTGGAATTGAATAATTTGGAGGAGATCTACGAACTCGTTTTAGAAGCGTCTAGAAATAAGGAGGCCTTTAAAAGGCTTCAAGACAAGCTTAAGAATTTGCCTAAAGAAAGGGCATTAGCCCTAAAGATAGCGGCAAAAAGCATATCCTACATTACTAATAAGGCGAAAATAGATATTGAAAAGGTCGAAGAAGTCCTTGAATCGGTAATAGATAAAAGGGTAAGCGATGATTTCGACCTTTCCCTTCTAAATTTCTACAAATGGGTAGTTAAGAAAGAGCGTAAACAAGGGTTAAATACAGAGAGAAGACAGTAAACCAGAGTACTATAAAAGTCCCTATTCCATGTAGGTATATCTTTACCATTCCCGTAATCCGTTTTCTATCTACTAACATAGCAGCGATCGAGCTAATAACGTAAAAGGCTAACAATATAGAAATTGTGGTTTGAGGTTGCGGGGTTAAGTTAAAAAGTACGCCGCAAAAAAGCCCAGCTAAAACGGAGGATACCACCCTTATCCAGTAAATTCTATCTAAAAGCTTAAGCCTTTCCTTCATCATACCTCTTGTTGACTTGGAACTTGCAAGTTTAGAGCTGGAAGTTTTAGCGGGCAAACTCAATATCCTCCTTCATAATTACTACATTAATAACGTTTACTTCTACGCTCCTAATATATTTCTCTTTAAATTCCACAAAGCTGAAGAAGGAGATAGGCTATTACTAATCGATGAAAATTTGGGCTTATGGTTAACGGAGGAAAAGCTCGAGGAAAAGCTCCAATCAGACTTTTTAACGAGGTTGAGAAAGGAAGTTGTAAGGCTGAAAGTTGAGAACATATACTCGCTTAAGGGAGAAAGGATAGTTTGTCTAGATGTATCGGGAGTAGGGAGAAAGAGAAGGATAGTCTTTGAATTCTTTGGAAGAGGCAATATCATAGTTTTAGATGAGGACGATGAGATAAGGCTAGCTGAAAAGGAGGCAGAATATAGACATAGAACCATCAGGAGAGGGGAGATCTATCGCCCTCCGCCTAGCAGAGGCCTGCCTTTATCGGAGGATATAAAGCTGGATTTCGAGGGAGATACCGAGGTAGCTAAGTACATTGGTAGGAAAGTGGGAATTGGGAGGAAATTCGTCGAAGAGATATTTTTCAGATCTAAGATTGATAAAACCAAAAAAGCCTCACAAATTACAAACGATGAGCGTATTTTACTAAACGATACTATAAGGAAGCTCGCTTTAGAAGTGAAATCGTCAGATAAGGTATATGGATACTTTGAAAACGGAGAGTTAAGAGAGCTCTCGTTTATAGAACTTAAACATTTAGAGAAGATGGATAAAGAAGTCTTTGAAGATCTGGTTCAAGGCCTAGATAAGCTCCTAACTCCAGTTGTCTACAAAAAAGCGATGGACTATAGGCTTTTAGAACTAAAGAAAAAGCTTGAAGAAAAACGCAGAGGATTAGAAAATCAAAGAGCGAGATTAAGAGAAATGGAGAAACAGTCATCGATTTTAAGAGAAGTAGCTTCTAATTTACCTATTAAAGGCTTAATCGATGAGGATTTGCTGAGGAAGCTCAAAGGAGTAGACGGAGAGGTAAAGGTTGAAAACGGAACGCTCTATATCTTAGGCAGAAAGATAAAACTGGAATCTCCTTGGAAGGCTTCTAGTAAGTTATTCGAGTTAGCTAAAGATATCGAGAAAGGAATAGTTGAGTTAAGGAAGGCTATTGGAAAACTTGAGAAGGAGAGCGAAAGATGTGCAAGGGAATTAGAGCTGAGTAGTAAAGAAGTAAAAACGGTGAAAATTAAAAGAAGGAAATGGTTTGAGAAGTTCAGATGGTTCTATACAAGTGAAGGCTTCTTCGCTATAGGAGGAAGGGACGCTGTTACAAACGATCAATTGATAAAGAAGTATATGCAGCCTAACGACTTAGTATTCCATGCAGAAATTCAAGGCTCTCCTTTCTTCCTTCTAAAGGAAGGGAGAAAAGCAGGAGACCTTAGCATAAGAGAGACGGCTATAGCGACCGTGTCCTTTAGTAGAGCGTGGAAGTTAGGCCTTTTAGCTGCAGATGCCTACTACGTAAACCCAGATCAAGTTAGTTTATCCCCTCCCAGCGGAGAGTACCTTCCAAAGGGAAGCTTCATGATTTATGGGAAGAGGAACTTTTTAAAGGGTTTAGAGCTCAGACTGGCTATTGGAGTATACGAAAAGGATGGAGAAAGATACGTTATCTGTGGTCCTATTAACGCTATAAGGAATTCGTGTAAAGTATATGTCGAAATCGAGCCGGGCCATATCCCTCAATCCGAAGCGGCTAAAAAGATCATGAACGCTTTGAGGAGAGAGATGGGAAAAGTTCCCTCCTTAGAGGACTTCCAGAGAGCGCTTCCCTCCGGAGGAATTAGGATAATCGGTATGAGGAAAACCGTTAAAAACACGTAAGGTAGATAAGAATGTGGCGGAGAAGTAGATGGCGTTAGAAAGGCATCTATCACTTAAAATAAGAGTAAGGGAGGTGATGAACAGCCCTCTAGTTACGGGAAGTCCCGATGAAACTATCGATAGTATAGCTAAGAAGATGGCCGAGAACAAGGTAGGTAGCGTTATTATAAAACAAGGGGATGAAATCTTAGGAATCGTTACCGATGGAGATATAGTAAACAAAGTAGTAGCTAAGAACTGCAAACCGAGCAGTATTAGAGCTGAGGACATAATGTCCTCCCCCTTGCATACGATAGAGGCTAATAGAGATGTAACCGAAGCTGCTAGAATGATGAGGAAGCTAAGGATAAAGAGGCTTGGAGTAACGTATAAAGGACATCTAGTAGGGATTGTTTCAATGTCAGACGTACTCAACGTAACGCCTGAGCTCGTAGATTTAGTCTCTGAGAAGGCGAGGATATTAAGCGGAGAGCTAACGAGGAAGAGGAAGTACATATCCGGATATTGCGATAACTGTAAGCAATGGTCCGATTACCTACTAGAGGTTGATGGAAAGTATTTATGCGAAGAATGTAGAGGCGAACTTTCTTATTCTGGAGTTTTATGAAGAACGTCTCCTTCATTGTAGATGGGATGTTAGGTAGCCTAGCGAGAAAGTTAAGAATATATGGATTCGACGTCTTCTATAGCTCAACTATTAAAGATGAAGATGTAATAGAAATAGCGAGCAGGGAGAACAGAATAATACTGTCTAGGGATAAGGAGCTTTGTAGAAAGGCTTTAGTTAAAGGCTTGAACGCCTTGTATATCGAAGGAAGAGATGATGTTGAGAGGATAGCCTTTGTTTTTAAAAAGTTAAACATAAAGAGGGATTTAGACCTTTTAGAAACGAGATGTCCTCTCTGTAACGCTCGCTTATCCACTACCTCAAGAGAGCACGTAAAAAGCGTACCTAAGGGAGTTTTAGAAAGACATAGCGTTTTTTACGTATGTGAAAATTGCGGTCAAGTTTACTGGAAGGGAAGCCATTGGGAAAAGTTATTGCAAATGGATAGAGAGGTAAAGGCTAGGCTTTCTAAAAGGTAACTTTTAATTCCTCCTCCTTCTAGCAATAGTTGATTTGAGCGAAGAATATACTATAGAGGAAGGTAAGTTTTTAGTGAGGATAGCTAGAGAAGCCGTTGAAACTTATGTGAAAGAGAGAAAGAAGATCGATCCTCCAAACAACACGCCTCCTAAGCTATGGGAAAAAAGGGGTGTATTCGTAACCTTAAAGAAGTATCCTTCTATGGATTTAAGAGGTTGCATTGGTAGGCCATATCCTACGATGCCTTTAGTCCAAGCAACTATCGAGTCGGCCATCGATTCAGCTGTAAACGATCCTAGATTTACATCTGTAAGGCCCGAAGAACTTCCCAATTTAGTAGTTGAAGTTAGCATATTAACCCTTCCTCAAGAAGTAAAGGTGAAAAATCCAAAGGAGTACTTGGAAAAGGTGAAGATAGGCAGGGATGGGATAATAGTGGAATGGTCGATGGGGGCGGGCCTCCTCCTTCCTCAGGTACCAGTGGAGGAAAAATGGGATGTTGAGGAATATCTGTCGTACGGATGTTTAAAGGCTGGGGCTCCTCCCGATTTATGGTTAACTGAAAGGATAAAGCTCTATACGTTCCAAGCAGTAGTATTTGAGGAAGGAAAACCTTATGGAGAAGTTAGAAGGAAGGAGCTTGAATGCTAAGCTCTATTTCTCGATCTACGGCTCCGGCATGGGTCATGCCGCAAGAACGGCTGCCTTAGCTAGGAGCTTGGGCTTTCTATCGCTCTTCTCGAGTTGGGGAGAAGGAAAGGAGTATCTGGAGAAGGAAGGGTTTAACGTAGTCGAATCGCCATCTGTAGATGTAGAGTGGAGTGAGCAAGGAAGAATGGCTATAAAGAAAAGCGTTACTAAGCTACCTAGAAATCTTTCATCCTTCGCGTATCAGATAATTCACGAAGTGAACTCCATATCGAAATTTAAACCCGACGTCGTTATCTCAGACTCAAGGTTAAGCCCTATTGTAGCTTCACGTGTATTAAACATACCGTCCATATTAATCGCTAATCAGCTTAGAATTGCTTTGCCTCTAGAAGGTTCCCTTGTTCAATCCTTTTTAGAAAAGGTAACAGCTGAAAAGCTAGGCATTTTCTGGGGTCTAGCTAAAGAGATCATAGCACCGGACCTCCCCCCTCCTTACACGATATCTGAAAAAACCCTATTACACGCGAGCTCGATAAGAAGGAGGATAAGGTTTATCGGATTTTTGATCAATGCTCCTAAGGTAAGGAAAGAGAGTGTTGAGAAGGCTAAGTCAATCCTAGAGATAAATTCTCCTAAAGTCGTTTACGCTCAAGTGAGCGGTCCAAGGGCTACTAAAAGATGGATGGTAGACCTCTTGATCTTGGCGAGTAAAGAGTTACCTAAAGACGTAACTTTAATCGTCAGTATGGGAGAGCCTAAGAGCTCAAGAGATGTAATTAAGTCCGGAAACTTACGCTTACTTTACTGGAACGATTTGCTAGATGCTACTCTCTCAATAGCTGATTTAGTGGTAACTAGAGGAGGTCATTCATCGATCGCGAAGTGCATTTCTATGGGCAAACCTATGGTTCTACTGCCGATAGCGTACCACGGTGAGCAAATCCACAACTCCAGAAAAGCCGAGAAGCTCGGTATAGCGAGAATGATAAATCCAGTTAGCGCAGATCACGGAACTCTGGCTAAGTGTATAATTGAAAGCCTATCGGATAATAGCCTAAAGGAAAAGGCGCTTGAAATTTCAGAAATATCCTCAAAGTTTAACGCGTTTTCATCCTTTAAAGAGATATTAAGAACCCTTATTTCTTAGAGATAAATAACGATCTAGAGCCTTATGCCAACCAACAGGTCCTCTGTCTACCTCTACCTTAATTACCTCTCCCAGAAGGGCCTCAATTTCCTCCTCCTTTACTTCCCTTATAAACGATGGGTAATAATCCGAAACATTCCACTCTATCCAATCCCTGTCTCTTATACACATCTCCGAGCCCACGAGACCTCTCTACATCTCGTATGCCGTCTTC
>CALBHZ010000159.1 GCA_937892815.1 uncultured archaeon
CTGCTACGCTTATTGGTGCAGGCAAGGTGCATGAAATTTCTAAAATGGTTATTGATACGGGAGCCAGGGTTGTTATATTTGATGTAGATTTAACCCCAGTCCAGATGAAAAATCTTGAGCGAGAAATCAACCGAAAAGTTGTAGATCGAAGTGGATTAATTCTTGATATTTTTGCCCAGAGGGCAAGAAGCAGAGAATCTCAAATCCAGGTGGAATTGGCTCAGCTTCAATACCTTCTTCCCAGGCTTACTCGTAAATGGACTCATCTTTCTCGTCAGGAAGGCGGAATAGGAACAAGAGGACCTGGTGAAACCCAGCTTGAAGTAGATCGTAGAGTAATAAGGAGGCGAATAAAGCATCTGAAAGAAGAACTTAAAAAAATCGAACTCCAGCGGAGCGTACGGAGAAGAAAACGAAGGAGTTTTAAAAAAGTTGCTCTTGTCGGTTATACTAACGTAGGTAAATCCAGTTTACTTAATGTATTGGCCGATACAGAGGTTTTTGTGGAGAATCGGCTTTTTGCTACTTTGGATGCTACGATTCGCGCAATGGTGCTGGAGAATCATAGAAAAGTTCTTCTTATTGATACTGTTGGATTTATTAGGAAGCTCCCCCCCCATTTAGCAGCATCATTTCGGAGTACCTTAGAAGAAACTATTGAGGCTGATCTTTTGCTCCATATTGTTGATATAAGCCATCCCGGATTTGAAGAGCAAATTGATTCGGTGCAGGGGGTGCTTGCGGATTTAAAAATTCTCGATAAAATTTAAGAGATGCCTTAAAAATATCTTGGTATCGGTTACTACACACTTCTCGTTTACCTAAAAACACATCACGTCCTTACTTATGCGAGAACGCAAAAAGGTTAAAAATAAGCTAGATTTTTTGCTTTAATGACATGAAATATGGGCGTACCCTTATCATATTAATGATTCTAGCTCTTACGCCTTTGTCCTGCTTAGCCGATGAAGGAGGATTAGAAATAAGCATTCCGTTCACAGGGGTTTACCTACAACAAGGATCCACTCTATCTACATCGCTATACGTGAAAAGCAATTTTAGCTATCCCATAAGCGTCGATCTATGTTCAGAGGCTCCTAGAGGATGGAACGTAACCTTTAGGAGCTATGGATATGATATAACGTCGATCTACTTAACGCCGAGGGCTGAGAAATCTGTAGAGCTCAAAATAAAACCTCCTGATAATGAGGAGCCTGGTGATTATACGATAACGATATATGCAAAGTACGGCAACGTCTTATCTAATAAGATAAATTTAACGATACACCTTCAGCCAAAGCCTCAAGTCCCGCCCTTCGAGCTTAGAGTACCTTACATGAGCTTAAGGGGTCAGCCCGGTTCTACTTTAGATTACAGATTTGACATTAAAAATAATCTAGACAAGGACATCGTAGTAGGATTTAATATAATAGAGGCGCCTGAGGGCTGGGGCATTTCGTTTAAACCGTCCACTTACGAAAACAGAATAATATCTAGTGTAACGATAAGGCCTAAGGATACTCAATACGGCTTAGTTTTATCCGTTAACGTTCCGAAATATATACCTCCAGGAGACTACAAGATCAAGTTCTCGGTTTCCACGGAAGGATATACGAAAGAAGTAGATTTAACCGCCAAGGTAAGCGGCATTAAGGAGTACAGGCTTACTACTCCTAATAGAATGCTCAGCTTTGAGGTTCAGGCCGGAGAAGTTAGGAACGTCACCTTATCGGTAATAAATGAGGGCACCGACGTTATACAGGACATAGAGCTAACTACGAGCCCTCCTCCGGGCTGGGAGGTTAAAGTATATCCGGAGAAGATCGATATACTAAAGGTAGGAGAAACTAAAAGCGTAACGCTAACCGTGCAAACTCCCTCTAATACGTTAGCCGGGGATTACTCGTTAAGGGTATCTGCTTGGAATATCGATGCTGGAAGACAGACCTTGGATTTGAGGATCACCGTTACCAAGCAGACGTATTGGGGCATGATAGGGATTTTGGTAGTGGTTCTATCGGTAGCAATCCTTATCTTAGTATTCTGGAGGTTCGGAAGACCTTGAGGGAGGTAGCGGTAAAGACCTTAAACTTGAGGAAGGAATACGATGGCTTCGTAGCCGTAGATGGTATAAACTTAGAGATCTACAGAGGGGAAATTTTCGGTCTTTTAGGGCCTAACGGTGCAGGTAAAACCACCACGATTAGCATGTTACTCGGACTGATCCCTCCAACGGAAGGAGATGCTTGGATAGACGGATTTAGCATAAGGAAAGATCCCATTGAAGTTAGAAGAAGAGTAGGATTTCTCGCTGAAAATCTAGGGTTTTACGATAACATGACCGCTTGGGAGAACTTAGTAATAACTGCCAAGCTAAATAAAGTTGAGAATCCAGAGGAGAGGATAGAGAAGCTATTAGGAAGAGTAGGTCTTTCTAACTGGGCAGACGTAGAGGTAGGTAAATTTTCGAGAGGTATGAAACAAAGGCTGGGGATAGCAGATGCTCTCTTAAAAAAGCCCTCGGTCTTGATTTTAGACGAACCAACAAGCGGCATAGATCCAAAGGGAGCCGAGGAAATACTGTCCATAATTCAAAGTTTAGCAAGAGAGGAAAAGATAACGATTTTAATGTCTTCCCATCTCCTGCATCAAGTGGAGAAAATATGCGATAGGGTAGCTATAATGGATAAAGGGAAGATCGTAGCACAAGGAACCTTGAAGGATTTAATTGGAGAGAAATATAGGATAGAAATAGAGACGGATAAGATGTCTAACGATATACTCGAAGATCTTAGGAATTTGGGAGAGGTAGAGGTCGAGGAAAGGAAAGTTAGAATAACGACAAATAGAGATGTAAGGAGGGAGGTTTCCGCGATCCTATACGCTAAGGGCGCTATAGTGCTAGATCTTCATATCTCTAGGCCTAGCTTAGCTGAAATATATAGGGAGCTCTTAGAGACGGAGCTGAAATGAAAGGAAGTACCGTTATCTTCTTTAAGGACCTATCTGAGAACTTATCTAGCAAAAGATTTCTATTGACCTTTACCCTCATCTTCCTAAGCGGTATAGCTAGCGTTTACCTAGGAGCTCAGGAACTTGCAAGACAAGGCTTAACCGGATTTGAAAATCAAGAGCTTTTCCTAGTTATATTTAGCGGAGCTGCAGCCCCTATACCATCATTTGTCTACTTTATGGGGATATTGGCCCCAATTTTGGGTATTGCCCTCGGTTTCGATGCTATAAATAGAGAGCTATCGAGCGGTACGATGGTTAGGCTCCTGTCCAATCCGATATATCGAGATAGCGTTATAGTTGGTAAATTGACGGCTGGATTGGCAACGATAACTATCGTACTTTCTGGAGTAATAGGTATAATCACGGGCTTCGATATACTGCTTGCCGGTTTTGGTCCAAGCTTAGACTCCACATTACGCATATTTTACTTCACACTGACTGCTATCTTATATTCAAGCGTATGGTTCAGCTTATCCCTATTCCTGTCTCTTATACACATCTCCGAGCCCACGAGACCTCTCTACATCTCGTATGCCGTCTTCTGCTTGAAA
>CALBHZ010000160.1 GCA_937892815.1 uncultured archaeon
AAATAACGAAACAATTCGACGGTTCAGGAGGAGGAAATGAGAGGTTAGGACAGGGAGGAATGAAATCATTTAAGAAGGAGAAAGTAATGGAGGAGTCCATCAAGTATTTATCCTCTTTAACTAAACTAGGTGGTTGATTATGGAAGAGGTCTGGGTAAAAAAATGGGAGGAGGCTAAAATATTTGAAGCTAACGTTGATGAGAGTAGAGCTAAGGTGTTCGTTACATTCCCATTTCCGTATATGAATGGACCATTACATTTAGGCCACGCATTTACTGCGACTAGAGTGGACGTTTATGCAAGGTTTAAGCGAATGCAAGGATATAACGTTCTATTCCCATGGGCGTGGCATTGGACAGGCCAGCCTATAGTTGCAGCAGCTGAGAGACTTGCCAAAGGAGACCCTGACATGATAAGAGAATTTAAGGAGATCGATAAAGTGCCCGATGAAGAGCTAAAAAGGTTCACCGATCCGGTTTATATGGCTAAGTACTATACTGACAAGAATAGAGAGGCGGTTAAATTACTCGGGTTTTCAATAGATTGGAGGAGGGAATTTCATACCACCTCCTATCATCCTCATTTCAGCAAATTTATAGAGTGGCAATATCTAAAGCTGAGAAGTAAAGGTTACGTTGTTAGAGGAACACACCCGGTCGTATGGTGTCCCCATTGTAAAAGCCCTACGGGAGATCACGATAGATTAAAAGGAGAAGGGGTGGCTCCTGAGGAATACTATCTCGTCATGTTCAAGTTAGTAGATGAAGATAAGTATCTGGTAGCAGCGACGTTTAGACCTGAAACGATATTCGGTACGACGAACGTCTGGCTTAACCCCAAAGCTAAGTATGTAGAAGCAAAGGTAGATGATAAGATATGGATTATAAGTAAGGAAGCTGCTTCTAAATTAAGAGAGCAATTACGAAATGTTACTATTGTAAAGGAATTCGAGGGGCGCTCGCTAATTGGAAGGGAATGTGTCGTTCCAATAGTTAACTCTGTTGTTTTAATACTTCCGGCGGAGTTTGTTGATCCAGAAAGCGCATCAGGCGTTGTATATAGCGTACCTGGACACGCGCCCTATGATTGGCTCGCCTTAAGAGATATACTACAAGGAAAAGTCGATCTTAAAGAATACGGTATAGACCTAGAGAAAGTTAAGAACATAAAACCGATCTCCATCATCGCCGTTCCGGGTTATGGCGAGTTCCCTGCTATAGAAGTGGTGGACAAATTAAAGGTAAAAGATCAGTACGATCCTAAGGCAGAAGAAGCCACTAAGGAGATTTACAAGAAAGAATTCCATATGGGTATAATGAAGGATAACTGCGGCGTTTTTAAGGGGTTAAGTGTTTCTGAGGCTAAAAAAGCCGTTCACGAGGAGCTTACTAGACTCGGCCTCGGCTCGACGATGTACGATCTACCAGAGCCTGTAATATGTAGATGTACAACGAAGTGTATTGTAAAGGTTTTACAAGATCAATGGTTTTTAAAATATTCTGATCCGGACTGGAAGGAAAAAGGAAAGAGATGCGTTAGTAAGATGAAGATATATCCTGAAGAGGCCAGACGCTGGTTCATTAGCACTATAGATTGGCTTAAAGAGTGGCCATGTGCTAGAAGAACAGGTTTAGGAACTCCCCTACCTTGGAATAAAGAATGGATAATTGAGACGCTAAGCGATTCAACAGTATACATGGCCTTTTATACAATAGTGCATATAATAAAGGAGGAGAAAATAAGACCAGAACAACTACTTCCAGAGGTCTTTGATTACGTTTATTATGGGATAGGAGAGGTCGAGGAAATAGAGAAGCTCTCTGGAATAAAGAAGGAGGTACTTAATAGAATGAGGAAGGAATTCCTTTACTGGTACCCTGTAGATCTAAGGAATTCTGCTAAAGAGCTTGTACCAAACCACCTAACTTTCTTCATACTCCAACATGTAGCTCTATTTCCGGAGGAACACTGGCCAAAGGCGATCGGAGTTAATGGAATGGTTATGATGGAAGGCATGAAAATGGCTAAGTCGACAGGCAATATCATGACTATAAGGGATGCTATAAGTCTGTATGGCAGTGATAGTGTAAGGGCTACGCTATTATTAAGCGCTGAAGATATGGATGATCCAGATTGGAGATCAAAAAATGCAAAGGATTTAAAAGAAAAGATCAGATCATTAAAGCCCTTTATCTTAAAGCTACTAAAAGAGACGGTAAGGAGAGATGGGAACTATATTGACAGATGGCTATTGAGCAGAATGAATAGGAGGATAAGCGAAGTCACCGAAGCTCTAGATCAATTGCGAACTCGAACAGCTCTCCATAAGGTATTATTCGAAACGCTAAATGACTTAAAATGGTACATCCGTAGAACTAATCCTAGAAGGGAAACGATCGAAGAATTTGTAGATATATGGGTAAGAATGATGTCCCCCTTTATCCCATTTACCGCTGAAGAAATTTACGAAGCCCTATCAAGAAAAGGCTTCGTTTCTATAGCTCCATGGCCTAAGGTAGATGAGGACAAGATAGATTACGTTGCTGAATTAATGGAGTTAGCGGTAGTTAGGTTAATTGAAGACCTGAAGGAAATCATGCGAGTTTTAAAGGTTCAAAATCCAAAAGCTAAGGTATATGTAGCATCAAAATGGAAGTTCGAATTAGCTAAGGAAGTAGCGAGGTTATTGTTAAATAGAGAAGAGAAAAAGATCTTCACCTCAGCAAAGAACTTGTTACCGGATATTCCTGTTAGTGAAAAAATGAAAATTGTAAAAGCTTTAATAAAACATTTAAGGGGACTTGGGGAGGAAAATCTTAGACATCTAGTTGAAGTTTCGGAAATAAACGAAAGTAAGGCTTTAGAGTCGGCGAAGAACTTCATATGTAAAGAGCTCTCCCTAAAAAGTTTAGAGATTTACACAGAAACCGATGCTCCTTTAAGTGATAGGGCAAAAGCCGATAAAGCTCTCCCACTAAGGCCAAGCATCATCATAGAGGAGGGATGAGCGGTCCCGGTGG
>CALBHZ010000161.1 GCA_937892815.1 uncultured archaeon
AAAAAGGAGTTGAGGAAGAGAGCGTTTAACATGTGGAGGTACCTAGAGCTCTTACCTATTTCATCACAAGGTGAGATTATATCTCTAGGTGAAGGGGGCACTTTTCTACATAAAGCTGATAAGCTTGCAAAGAGTTTGGGAATTAAAGATCTATTCATAAAAGATGAGACGACAAACCCTACGGGCTCTTATCTAGATAGAGGATCCTCGGTCTTAACTTCGATGTTAGTAGAAATGGGATATTCCTCAATTATAGGAGCTGTAGGAGGGAACTTGGGAGCTAGCTTATCGGCTTACATGGCTAAAGCCGGAATAAAGGGGAGGTTTTTCATGCCCTTAAACGTAGATCTGGGGAAGCTCTACCAAGTATTAGCGTACGGACCTGAGCTTCACATGGTTAGGGATTTAGAGGAGGGAAGGAGGAGGGCTTTAAGCGTTAGGATTGATGAATACTTAATAGATGATAGAGATCCCTATATCGCTGAGGGAAAGAAGACGATCTTCTGGGAAATAGTAGAGCAGCTACGGTGGAAAGCGCCAGATTGGATAATTGCCCCAATGGCTAGCGGAGGGCTCGTAAGCATGATTTACCAAGCGTACTTAGAGATGAGGGATCTAGGGTTTTTAGAGGATCCGCCTAGAATAGTGGGCGTTCAACCCTCAGGTTCGCCCTCTATAGTTAATGTGATCACGAGAGTAGAAGAATTCGAAAAGGAGAGCGTGATATACGATTTAAGCGTAGTTAAGCCCGTATTTTTAGAGAGGGCAATTGAAGCGATTAAGAAAACTAATGGAAAGGCCGTTGCTGTAGAAGACGAAGAAATGTACGAATATACTAGGAAGCTTGCTAGAAATGAAGGGATTTTCGCCGAACCGGCCGCCGCATCTACCCTAGCCGCATTAAATAGATTAGCGAACGAGGGAGTTGTAAGCAGAGGAGATGTCGTAGTCTGTTTGATAACTGGATCAGGGCTCAAGGATCCAAAGACCATAAAGTGGGAAGAAGAGAAGAAGTTGAAGAAGAAATGGGAGGTGGAGCATTTAGAGGGGACTAAAAAGCTAATTCTCCAAATCGTCGCAGAAGGAGAGAGGTATGGATACGATATTTGGAGGGAGCTGAGGGGTAGAGGGATAAAGATCTCGCTACCTGCTATTTACCAACACTTAAATGAACTATTGAGCTTGGGACTATTGAGAAAAATAGGAGTGGTAGAGGTTAGGAGAAGGAAGAGAACCTTGTATGGACTTACTAATAAAGGGATGGCTTTAGCATTTGATTAAACTTATTAACGACAAGGAGTTAAACTTTGTCGAATGAGGAGAAAGATAGCAATCCTTCTTACCTTGGTTCTCATATTTAGTGTTTGTAGTAACGTAAAGATAGCTGAATTACAGAGAGGTTCGAGGGAGGTCTTTACTTTACAAGAAGGCTTAGGATACGCTGGATCGCCCAACCTAAAGAGATTACTTGAACTGATACAGAACGTCAATCTGACATTTTACATAAATCCTGATGGAAGCGTAGTTCCTGAATTTGCAGCCCTACTAAGTAATGAAACGGCTAAGCCTACAAATCTTACGTTAAAGGTCGACTCAATGATCGAGGGACAAGAATCTAGTATGAGCTTAGCGGCTTACTTTCCTCCTAAGCCTGTAGCAAACGTCACTCATCTGCAGGCCAAATTTAACCTAAAGGTAGAGAGAAGAGCCGTAACCAATACGACCACTGGATATGGATATATCTTAGTAAACGCAACCAACCCTAGTAGAAAGGTACCTTTGGAATGGCTGGAGGTTAAAGGTAGATACCTTAAAGCTCCTGAAGTGGAGAAGCTCGCCATATCGGTAAATGCGGATTTAGCTGAACGGCATCTAAGCCCTGAAAACATCACGGCTATTGGTATGGTGGTTAGCATGCTCTCCCCCATGTGTCCAATGCTTAACAAATCGTTGTATCAAGCAACGAATGGAAGCTTATGGATAGGAATTCTCGACGGAGATTTCGATCCCAAAGAGGCGTTAATAAAAATCGATTTAGAGCTCGTTGGAGATTTCGAACGAGCGTTTTCCTCCATTCCTTACTGGGAGAATGTGACCGATGTGCCCTTCATACCTAAAGAAGGAATTAATATTACAGTTCCCGCCTTTTCGCCCAAATGGCAAAAGCTTAGAGAAAAGCTAGAGAACGTAAGATACGTAGAGCTGGAGAGTTTAAATATAGATGGCAACTTCTCAACGCTCGACGGCGTATTTTGC
>CALBHZ010000162.1 GCA_937892815.1 uncultured archaeon
ACCTCGTAATTTATAGTTAGATTCCTTAATCGCTTATATGCAGTATATCCTCTGTAATTGAGCTTACTAAGTAATTTATCCAGCTCCTCTATGTTCATCATTAATTCTTCATTATTTACCATCTAAGCGAAGATGTTTTAATTCTTTAATTTGTTAAGTTATCTCTCCATTATTCTGTACACTATCTCGTTTTTACACACCTTGGTATTAATCATCCCTCCGCTCTGACTGATCTTCTTCAACAGTCCATCCGGATTTATTACCTCTATTCCTGCAAGCAGATCGGCTCCATAATCGAATAGGACATCACAAAGCGGTGTACTAGGCCCTAGGATTATTACATATGGTTCTTTACCTTTTCTGCATAATTCCAATAGATGTTCCATCGATTTATTTATAATAGCAGAACCCGTAATCACCACGATATCGCTTTCGGGGATGAGGTACTCAGCAGCGGTAGCGGGTATTATCCCTAATTTAGGATTTATAAGGTATGGGTCTAATTCCAAAACCCAGAGCTCCCTAGCTACCTTCCTTATCTCCTCTATCCTCGGAAATTTTCCGACCATAGTAATCCTCTTACCCTTTCCCTCTTGAATTACGATATCTAAAGCGTTAACGTTAATCCTTCCTTTAGGTCTAATCATTGAATTAATTGAAGCGAGTCCGATACTCGCCTCGATTAAGTTCCAAGACTTAACATACTCTGCAAGCTCTAAAGAGCTCTTCTCGGTCAACCTCCCCATATCTTTAGTGTAATTGCCGTGTGGAACTGGAACGCCATATGTCTTCGCCACTCCACAGTACTTACTCAATACGGCGGTCCACGATACTCCAACGCGTACGTCGATTACCGGAGCGTCGTTTTCCTCAACTGCTGAAATTAGATCGTCGATTAACTTCAATTCGCTAACTTATCATTAACCTGAAATATAATAACTTTTCAAAATAACGAGAAGTAACCCTTTAAAAGCTCTATTGCCCTATTTTTCTAAAATATGTATAAAGTGATATTTGAAAGAAGAGATGATTCGATTAGGTGCAAGATATGTGAGAGGAGATGTTCGTTAAAAGATGGAATGATCGGCATATGTAAAAATTACAAGAACGAGAAAGGAGAACTAAAGCCTACGGCATATGGACTGATAAGCGCTTTAGAACCTAGACCGATTGAAATTAAGCCCTTATTTCACTATTGGCCTGGATCTTGGGCTTTAACTTTTTCAGGCTATGGATGTAATCTGTATTGTCCTTGGTGTCAAAATTGGGAACTGAGCTTCTCCGCTCCAAAGATGGGGAGGATGATAAAGCCGGAGGAAATGGTTGAAATTGCCGTTAGGAGGAAGATGAACGGGTTTAGCGCAAGCTTTAACGAGCCCACCATCCACTTTAGCTACTTAATAGACCTATTCAAGCTCGCAAAGGAAAGAGGTCTTTATTCCATGATGGTAACGAATGGTACGTTTACTAGGGAGGCGTTGTTAGAGTTAATGGAAGCCGGAGCCGATGGATTTGCCGTAGATATTAAGACCTGCCCAGACAATAAGAGGTTTTTGAAATACTACGATCCAGTGAAGGTAATCGATAGGTGTGCAGACATTCTTAAAAGGGATGGCCACGTAGAGCTCATATACTTAGTAGTGCCGAAATTTAACGATGATACGGCCTGTGTTGAGTGGTTTCTAAACGAAGTAGCTAATAAACTAGGGTTAGAAATTCCAATACATTTCAATAGGTACTATCCAGCCTATAGGTACGACGAGCCGCCTACCTCGAGGCTCGTCTTAATCGATATTAAGGAGAAAGCCGAAAAAATGGGCTTTAACTTCGTATATGTAGGGAACATTGGAGATACCAAAATGGAAACTACCTATTGTCCAAAATGTAGAAAGGCCCTTTTGGTTAGGGGAGGCGGCTACTTAATTTATTCTCGCTTAGATGAAAGGAATAGATGTCCGAACTGTAACACTTTAATTCCCATAAAGGGCAAAGTAGTTCAGAGGAGCTATCTGGATTACCTGTAAAAAGTAGGGTAAAAATAAAATCTAATCAGGAATTAACGTTCCATTAGCTTCTCTAAGTTGTTTTTAACGGCTTCGATGAACTCCTCGGTCGTTACTATCTTGTTTATAGGAGGTTCTGAAACTCTCGCTACATCTTGCGTCATTATCCTATCCTTTTCAATAGTTACCTTAACCGCGTTTTCTAACCTCTCCGCAAAATCCACTAACTCCCGAATTCCGTCTATCTGCCCTCTTCTTCTTAGTCCTCGTGTCCAAGCGAAGATTATCGCCGTTGGATTCGTTGATGTTTTCTCTCCTTTGAGACGTCTATAATAATGTCTCTGCACGGTACCATGAGCAGCTTCCGACTCGTAATATCCCTTGGGGGAAAAGAGCTCAGAAGTCATGAGGGCCAAAGTACCTGAATAAGCTGTGGCTACGAAATCGGAGAAGATATCTCCATCGAAGTTCTTGCAAGCCCAAACAAAGCCTCCTTCAGAACGTACAACCCTGGCTAAAGCATCATCTATGAGGTAGTAGCTATAGGTTAAGCCGGCTTTTTCAAATCCGTCCTTAAACTCCTCCTCGTATATCTTCTGGAATATTTCCTTAAACCTAGCATCATATACCTTAGAGATCGTGTCCTTCGTCGCAAACCACAAATCTAGTTTATTCTCTAAAGCGTATCTAAAGCTCGCTTTAGCGAAGCTTTCTATAGAACGATCTATATTGTAAATCGCCTGTAAAACGCCAGAGCCCGCGAACTTGGGTAACTTCGCTCTAACTTCGCTTCCATCTTCCGATCTGTAAACTACCTCCGCCTCCCCAGGGCTTTCAAACCTTATCCCTACCCCATCGTAAATATCGCCGAAGGCGTGCCTAGCTACAACGATCGGCTTCTTCCAGAACCTAACCGCAGGCTTGATATTGCTTAAGATTATCGGAGCTCGGAATATAGTGCCGTCAAGTATCTTTCTAATGGTCGCATTAGGGCTTGGCCACTCCTTCTTCAAATTGTATTCCTTTACCCTTTCCGCATTTGGAGTTATGGTAGCGCATTTCACACCTACTCCCCACTTCTTGATAGCCTCGGCCGCTTGTACGGTTATCTGATCGTTCGTTTCATCTCTCTTTTTTATGTGTAGATCGTAATATTCCGTCTTTAAATCGACGTAAGGTAGAATGAGCTTTTCCTTAACCCATGCCCACATGATACGGGTCATTTCATCTCCGTCTATCTCAACGATCGGTTTATCCATAGCTATCTTCTCCTTCATATCGAATCACTTTACATGCGTAACTGTCCTTCACTATTATTTAACTTTATTTTTAACTTTATAGAATACAA
>CALBHZ010000163.1 GCA_937892815.1 uncultured archaeon
AAATCCCGCAGAAGCGTTTCAACTGCCTTCCTTCTCTCTTCTCGTTCAACTTTCTTCCGCATCGCTTCTCTAACGAACTCAGACCGGTTTATCTTAATTTCCCTCATCCTTTCTCTTAACTCCTTAACCGCGATAACGTTCACATGTATAATTACATATAAACATTACCACGGATACACGGAGGCTCATACATTAAAGATAGAGGAATAAAGCTTATTTTCTAAATTAGCCTATGAGGATTATATCGAGGTAATTAAAATGGTGTTTGACAAAATCGAAGAAATTTCAGGCTACTACGTAGTTGAAGGGCCTCTCAAAGTGAAGGTGCTCAACGGCGAAGCGGAGATAACCGGTAGAAAGCTTAAGCCAGGAGAGGAGGCGATCGTTCCCCTCGCTAAAGCTACCTTAGTAGAATCTCCAAGCAAGGCCGAAGTTCAGTTGAGGGGGAGCGGTAAGGTAACTAAGCTAGAGTCCTCAACCATACCTAGCGAATGGAAGGAGGTTCTGGATTCCTTAACCGATGAAATCCGTACGGTCTTCATTGTAGGCTCGATAGATTCAG
The DNA here is from genome assembly GCA_937892815.1 of uncultured archaeon. Taxonomy (GTDB): domain Archaea; phylum Thermoproteota; class Nitrososphaeria; order Conexivisphaerales; family CALBHZ01; genus CALBHZ01. The sequence continues at coordinate 563 of CALBHZ010000163.1, forward strand.
GCAAGACCTTTTTCACCACCTACCTAGCTAACAAGCTCTTGGAGAGAGGGCTTAAGGTCTCCGTGGTAGATTGCGATGTAGGGCAGTCCGATATAGGTCCTCCGACGACCATAGGCTTGGGAACCCTAAATAATCAGGTGACGTTTTTAGATGAAGTCGGCTTGGTCTCGGCTTACTTTATAGGCTCTACATCTCCTGCAGGACATCTGCTTCCGATGGTGGTTGGAACGACTAAGTTAGTTGAAGAGGGCAAGAAGAGCTCCGATTTAGTCTTAGTAGATACCCCTGGAATGGTGTTTGGCGGCCCGGCTAGGGCATACCAACAGTACGCTATTGAAGCGTTGAATCCAAGCTTAATTATAGCCCTCCAGAAAAGCGATGAGTTGAAACACCTAATTACTCAATTCAAGGCGTTGAGTTACGAAGTGTTAGAGCTTCCATCGTCTAAATGGGTTAAACAGAGGGATCGATCGGATCGTAAAGTGCTTAGAGAGAGGGCTTTTTCCAACTACTTCAGTAAGAAGGGGATATCGAGGAAGTCTATAGAGTTAAACGGCGTCTCCCTTGTAGGATCTTTTCTAGGAAGCGGAAGTGAGGCATCTCGAGAAACCGTAAGGATAGTAGAATCGATGATCGGTTGTAGAGTGGATTACTGCGAAATATCTAGAGATTCTATCATCGCAATATCGAGCAGGAGAATCGATAAGGCTAGCTATCAGAGGATTAGAGAAGCCTTTTCAGATAAGATCGTTAAGATCTTAGCCAGGGGATTTGAAAAGGGGATAGTGGTAGGATTATTAGGAGATAAGGGGAGGTTCCTAGACATAGGGGTTATGGAGAAGCTGGATTTGAAAGCGAAAAAGGTCACGATCTCCACCCCGCTGGAAGAAATCGATCGCGTAAAAGCCGTAAAAATGGGATGTATAAGGCTAGATGATGAGTATCATGAAATTGAAAGGCTCGAACCAGGCTATATCTAGCTTATTACCTTTTAATTATATTCCGCGTTTACCTTTTCTGCTATGATAACGTTCGCTTCAATGTACATTATAACGGATGAAGCAGTTA
>CALBHZ010000164.1 GCA_937892815.1 uncultured archaeon
AGATTATGGAAAGGCGTTAAACGAAACGTTTTAACACGGCCAGGGCGCCATTCTTTTTGTTTAACATTCTACGCTTTTTAACTTAGTAAGAGACCGAGTGTTATGTTCCTTAGTCGGTTACGAGTTAAGTAAAAACGCTAGAGGCTAATGAAGGTGTCGAACTCAATAGACATTAATATAGCTCTGTTATTGATACCGTAACGATGGCGCTACCTTACTTTAAGTACGAAAGAGTAGAAGATGTTCAACAAAAGCTTCTGTCGTCAGCCAGGGAAGGTATGAGAAAAGTGGAGATGCTAGATGTTAGAAACGCCACTGAGTACGTCCTAGCGGAAGACGTACATAGTAAAAGAGATATTCCTCAAAACGACATAGCTCATTTCGACGGTTATGCTATAAAAAGCGAGGATACTAAGTTAGCTTCTTTCAAAAATCCCTTACGTTTCAAAATTGTAAAAGAGATAAAGTTAACTGAAAGGGGTTCCAGTTATGAGATTTCAAGCGGAGAGGTAATATACGTTCCAACAGGCTGCGAGCTTCCTCAAAATGCGGATGCTATAGTACCAGTAGAAAGTGTGGAAAGAGAGGGAGATTACATTATATTAACTAGACCTATAGTTAGGGGTTTTCATGTAATACATAAGGGTTCCGATATAAGGAAGAACGAGCTGGTATTAAGGAGAGGTACGATTATATTAGGTCAGCATGTAAAGGTATTACTAGATTCGGGGATATTCGAAGTTCCCGTATATAAGAGGCCTAAAGTCGTGGTTATGCCTATTGGTTCAGAGTTAACTAATGATCCTAATGAGCGTCACAAAAAATTGGAAACTCACAGTTATCTCATATCTCATTTAATTGAGAAGAACGGAGGAATAGCGATACAAAGGGCACCAATACCAGATGATCCAGGTCTCATCTCAGAAGAAGTTGAGGAAGCACTTGAAAATTATGACGTTATCGTTACTATCGGAGGAGCATCGATAGGTAAGATGGATTTTACATGGAATGAAGCGAAGCGTATTAGAAGGCCGAGACTTGAAGTTCGAGGTATTAGAGTTCATCCGGGAAGGGTAACGAGCGTTGTCCTTTTTGAAAAACCCATAATTATGCTTCCAGGCTTGATTCAATCTACGCTCTCTGGAGCCATTTTCATCTTACTACCTTTAATCCGCTTTTTAGCTGGTCTATCGCCTTCCCCATTATACCCGAAGTTCATGGGAAAGGTTAAATCGGTGATTAATATTCCAGAATACAAACCATTTAAAAGAGTGAGGTTTGTAAGGAGGATTGGATCCGTAAATAACGAAGAGGAGAGGTTTATAGACTTATTAAGATACGAAAGCTTTCATTCTAGCGTTCTATTGAAAGCTGATGGAATAGCCATAATACCTGAAAACATCGATGAAATTCCTCCGAGTAAAACGTTAATGGTTTATGGCGTACACGGACTATTCTAAAAAATAGAGAAGATGGTCCCGCGGGCAGGATTTGAACCTGCGACACTCCGGTTTCTGTAGCTTGGCAAGGCTGAGCGGGTAGGCCTGAGCCTACCTCTACAGCCGGAAGCTCTGCCAAGCTGAGCTACCGCGGGCCAATTAGGAAGGTCGTGAAAGGAAAATAAAAATTTTTCTTAATCTATCTTTATTCTCACTCCCTTAGGCTTCATTGGTCTCTTTGTCTTAAAGACTACCTGCAATACACCATTGTTAAACGTGGCCTTGGCACTATCTGGGTCGATAGGTACTTCTAAGTTTACCGTTGTTTCATACTTCCTGTCTCCTTCCTCTCCGTATATATGGACAGAGTCCTCTGTCGCTTCCACTTTCACATTTTCCTTACTTACACCAGGCATCTCAGCTATTACCGTTACTTGATCGTTTTGCTTATCGTATACAACGTCGATGAACGGTTCCCTAACCTCGGATTTCACCACACCAACTCCAGAAGGTCTTACATTGCCGAATTCCCTAATTTTAGGCTTACCGTCAGGTCCAATAGTCAAGGAAAATCCGTAAAAATAAGGTCCTTCTACCCTCTTACCTTCCATCCTTTCCATTGAGCGCATCATTCTTTCAAACATTTCATCTATTTCTTCAAACTCCTTAAACATATCCTCAAAGATCCTTCTCCACCATTTATCCCTTCTCCACCACATCTTATCACCTATTCTTTCTTTTATACATGGGTATTAATTACTTTTTCTTTCTAATCATTATCTTCACTTCATAAAGCTTGTCCTTAAGTACAAAGGCCTTCAATTCGAAATTTATCGTAGATAGTATTAACCATACTACGGGGTTTAGCTTCATAAACTTCATGTCTAAAGTCGAGGGATATGGAGAGGATGGGTGTGAATGGAATATCGCCACTATATCCATATTCTTCTGTTCCGCCTTCCTATAAGCCATGTACAGTTCAGTAGGATCTACGTGAAATTCGGTGGGAGATTTGAGGATGTTGCTTACTAGCACTACTTCTTCGACTTCCACCTCATCATTTTGCCTCCCGAGTAAGAGGGCTACCGCTTCATTTGGCATTTCTCTCTTGACATATTCTACTAGCTTATCAACTACATCTCTATCAATGACGATCGCTTTCAATTGAGGGTTAAAATTTTTAGCAAGGTAATAAGTGTTAAGGAGACATGCGCAAGGAAGCCCCTAAAGCTATCGTTACAAGTACGATAGAAGGACTCGTAAAGATAAGGGAGGGGAGAGGGTTTTCCATTGGAGAGCTAAAGGAAGTAGGTTTGGATGTACAGAGAGCCAGAAAGCTAGGTCTATACGTCGATAGGAGGAGGAAGACGGTTCATAAGGAGAACGTGGAGGCGTTAAGAAAATTCCTTAAGGAGATAGAACACTAAAACTCAATCTCATAACATTTATTTAACAATTTTATGGAGCTTAAAGTAATGAAGGGAACGGACTTCGATGTTCTGATAGTAGGAGGAGGGCCGGGTGGTTTATCGGCCGCGAAATTTTGCGCCCTTAAGGGGTTAAGCGTACTACTAATTGAAAAACAGCCAGCTATCATGGCTTGGAAACCATGTGGAGAAGCGACATCTAAGGAGACCTTTAAGACCGCCGGGATATCCCCCAAGCCCAGCATTGTTTTGAAGGAGGCATACGCTTTAGTTTTCGCGCCTAATATGAACTATGTTGAAATAAAGCAAAGGGGATACAGTATCAATAAGACCTACTTTTTGCAAGAAATGGCCGCTCAAGCGGCTAAAGCGGGGGCTCGTATACATGTAAGAGAATCCTTTGAAGATCTTGCTTATGAAGGTGATGTTGTTAAAATTAAAACGAGTAGATCAGTATATAAAACGTGGGTTTTGATAGGAGCCGACGGTTATAACTCTACGGTCGCAAAAGCTGTGGGTATTAGTGAAAAATCGGAACCAATACCCACTTTACAGTACGTAATGGTGAACGTGAAACTAAGGTATCCAGATGCTGTAAGGTTTTTCTTAGGAAATAAAATAGCTCCTGGAGGTTATGCATGGATATTTCCTAAATCTGATGAAATAGCGAGCGTAGGTATAGGCGTTAGAGGCGCTCCTGCTAAAGTATACCTAGATAAATTCGTAGAGTTATTTAGAGAGGAGCTCGGTAGAGCGCAAATAATAGATTATCGAGGTGCCTTAGTTCCTATAGGTGGGATGATAAGAGATAGCGTTAGGAAGGGCGTGATACTTATTGGAGATGCCGCCGGGACGGTCATACCCTTTACTGGGGCTGGAATTCACTCCTCTATAGCAGCAGGTAAGGTAGCTGCGGATGTAGCGGCTGAGGCTGTAGAAAGGAAAGATAACTCTGAGAGAACTCTGAGAGCCTTCAGGGAAAAATATTATGATCCTTGGGGGAGGAGGATAGAGAGGAGCCTTAAGGCAATGAGGATATTTGAGAAATTAAGTGATGAGGATTTAAACGAGTTAAGCAGAATACTGGATTCTAGCGATATTTTGGATTTAGCAAACGGACTAAATCTGAAGAGGGTTGCTAAAAAGTTACTCCAACACCCAATACTTGCTGCGAAGATTGCGAAAAAGTTGATGTAAAATGAGGACGTATTTCACAGGTAAGGGAGATAATGGGTTCTCCTTCATAAGGGGAAAAAGGAGGATGAAGTCATCCAAAACATTTGATGCCATCGGTGATGTTGATGAATTAATATCGGTTTTGGGATTAGCTAAAAATCTTATTGAAATAGACGAGGTAAAAAAGGTTGTAGATTTTATCCAGAGAGACCTATTTAGGGTAAATGCTTACTTAGCTGGTTTTGAAGAAAAGTTCACAGTAGATAGAATTAAGAAGTTAGAATTGATGATAAACGAGTTCGGTAAAGACCTTCCAGAACTGCACGCCTTTATTGTCCCTTCAGGATGTGTAGGTTCGGCCATTTTACATGTAGCAAGAGCAATTTGTAGAAGGGCTGAGCGTCATATAGTTTCCATAAAGAACGAAGTAAGTGTGGATTCAGGTATTATCCCCTACATGAATAGATTATCCAGTCTTCTCTTTGTTTTAGCTAGGTATGTGGATTTAAAGGAAGGAGAGAAAGAAGAGAGATTATAGAAGCTGCTTTCTGGCCAATTCAACACCTTTGATCATGTTTTCTAATTTCTTAAAAGCTACCTCCCTTCTTCTAGTTCTCAGACCACAATCGGGATTTACGTAAATCAGCTCCGGATCTCCTATTACTTTTACGGCAAACAAAATCCTATCTCTAATTAGTTCAGGAGGCTCAATAAAATCGGTATGGACATCGATTACTCCCAGACCGATTTCCTTTTTGATATTGTATTCCCTAAATAGCTTCAGCGCTTTATATCCTCTTCTTTTCTCATCGCTAATTCCGAGCTCTGGGGTATCTCGATTTGCGAATTCTAAGGCGAATAAGGAAGCTTTCATTTCAGCTATATGGGGAAATAAGGATTTGTATTCATCTCCGCTATAACATATATGGACATTTATCTTTGAGTTCACCCCTCGCACAGCTTCGTTAAACGCTTCTACAAAAAGCGGTACCTCATCTGGATGAGTAGTAGCAGCAGGTTCATCGATTTGTATTACCTCAGCTCCTAACTCTTCTAGATCCTTAAGCAATGGCCTTATGATTTTTCTACTCATCTCGAAGAGGAAATCCTCTTTGCTTTTATAGTACTCGTTGTATGACCAATCTACTAGAGTATAAGGTCCTGTTACCGGGATTTTCGGTTGCTTTCTAGCATACTTTTTTACAAAGAGGAATTCGTCTCTATGATAATTTCCCCTATACTCAAGTTCCGAGACACATCTCGCCTTACGATAATACTTGTTATCAAAGGATCTAACTCTCCCAGCGAATTTGAAACCTCTTATTCTCCTTATAGGATATTCGTACATTTCTATTCTTCTAGCTTCTCCATCATATACGAAGTCAAGTCCTATATGTTCAAACATCTTAATGTTTATAAAAGCAAGATCGTCTCTTGCTCTTTCCTTTTCTTCTCTAGAAATCCTTGGATTTTTTAAATATCTAACAAACCAATCGGGCTTTTTCAAGCTTCCTATTTCCTGTGTTTTTAGTCCATTCATTACGCGTCACCAGAGACCTTCCCTAATATTTTGACTTTTCTTACAGCGAAACTATACGGAATATATTCTAGATCCACATTGTTAGAAATTCTCAACTTCTTATAGTTGAGAATTTCCAATGCTCTTCCGATCACATTCCTTATTTCCTTTGTAGATTCTATTTTCGTATTATAGCCATCTATTACTGAAATTGTGAGGTGTTTAAATGAATAATCTTTGAGTGAAATCAAGGGAGTCGTGTACAGGTCTATTCCTATTCCATCCACGGGAAAATCTATTAACTGTTTGATTATATTGCTGGCATTCCTAAAATAAATATGCAAGATCACTTCCTTCTGAAACGCGTCTTTAATTGCCTCGACTGCTATAGATGATAAACCTAACAGCTCCTTATTTTTCAGAAACGCCAAGTACGGAGCTTTTAATACAAGCAAAGCGAAGTATTCTCTAAGGTTTTTCGCTTCCTCTTTTAGAGCATCGGTCAAATTATCTAAAAGCTTCCCAAAATTTCTATAGAATTCATCCCTACACATAAGAGCAAAGGTAAGTGGTTCTGGGAGGACGACTAGAGATGTAGACGCCGATTTCAGGAGCTGTAAATGGATGTTTTCAATCGTTACTTTGCCGCTCGATCTTATCTCTCCCTTTATAACTGGAACTCTGTAGAAGGTAT
>CALBHZ010000165.1 GCA_937892815.1 uncultured archaeon
CCCTTAACGTAGAGTTCTCCACCATTTATCTTTAAGGCCTTTTTTACGGCGTACCTCGGATTTGCTACCTTTAACCCTTCTTCCAAAATCTCCAATAAATCGGCTTTAATTCGATCCTTAGCTAATTCTTTGAAGTTTTTTATCAACTTAAACACCTAATAACTCCTTCACTTCGTTTATGGTAGGCAACACTATATCTGCTCCTCCTTCGACAAAGGCTCTTAAGCACTCCTTGGGAAGGGGAGAAAAAGCGTAAACCCCAGCAAATAACACTCTCTCGTTTTTAAGGTTCCTTACCATTAAAAGATCCTCCATCGAATCTCCTACATATAATGCCTTCTCAAATTTAAAGGGAGATAATGCCCTTTTCAGTAGATAGGGGTTAGGCTTGCTAATAATGGATCCATCTTCTTTAATAGCGTCTTCAAGGAAGATGGTCGCCCTTTTGTTGAAGAAATTGTTTAATAAGTCCTTTAACAATCGCTCAGCCGCTAACTTCCTCCTTCCAGTTACTAACCCTATTTTATCCTTGAACCTCCTCTTTAGGAAAACGACCGTATCCCTTCTTATGATCTGGCTCTCATCTTGTATAAAGCCTCTCTTTATGCGTAGATAGGAGGGTAGCCCGTATATCTTACGGAAAAGCTCTTCGCCGTAGTACAGCTCCTCAAAAATACGGCTTAAGATGTTCTCCCTAGGTTCAGATGGGTAGTTAATGAAGTCCCTTATCTTCAGCAACAGTTCCCTCTTCCTTCGATTTTTATACAACCTATCTATAGCTTCATCTACGCTTTTCAATCCCCTTTCATCAACATAGTCCACGATGTCCCTTACCCCCTCCCTAGCTTTCTCTATGTCTATCCCCGTAATTCCCTTAGCTATATAAGCTAAGTTTTGAAGAGCTATCCCCTCTGTGCTTTCAGGAAGAGCATTTACTATTTTTTCCAGAACAGACTCACTTAATCCAGATAGAAGTCCTATTAAAATAGCATAAGAAACATCCCAGTGATTTGCGAAGCCTCCGGATTTCTTTATGTAGAAAATATAACTTCTCAAGTCTTCATCCCTTAAGTTTGCTCCCGTAAAGGCTTTAAACAGTATCTTAACCGTTTCAATCGTAGCTCGATCATAAGAATTCGTAATATCTATAAGAGTACCATCGCAATCTAGGATTAGAGCGTTAACTCTTTGTATCTCCTCTAACTCAACGCGATAAAGGACCTCTCCTATAGATGTTGCGAAGCTTTTATACTTCATCTTAAACTTATAGACTAGGCTTAAAGTTATTTAAAACGTACCTTTAAACATTTAAGAGAAAAAGAAAAAAGAGCGTTCAACTAAAAGCAGTTTTGTGAAAGAAAGTCTTTCGTTTAAAGCTCCACAGGGTATGATGAGAGCTCTCGCTCTGTATGCTTGCTCCCGCTATCCGGTAACGGGGGTAGAACTAATAAGGTTAGCAAGCAAGTTGAGCAAAGGGCTATGGAAGCCTAGTCCTGGATCTGTATACTTCGTGCTTAAGAGGCTTAGAGAAGAAGGGAGCATCTTAGAGATATCAAGTGAAGGAGAGGGGGAGAGAGCTTACATTATAACTGAAAAAGGGAAAAGAACTTTATCAAAAATGAAGGATGTGTTGAGAAGAGATTTAAAGAAGCAAGCCTTAATCCTCTCCCTGTTAATGGATTTAGCTGGTATTGAAGATAAGGTGGAAATGTTCAAGCGGCTCATAGAAATTCCTTAAATATCTTTAACGAGAGAAGAGTACAATAATGATTAGGGTAAAGAACATCATGGTTAAGGATGTAATTACCGTGGATATATTCAAAAACGTAAAGGAGATCGCAGAACTTATGAGTTCTAAAAACGTAGGATGTCTACTCGTAGAAGAGGAAGGTAGAGTTAAGGGGATAGTTACAGAGAGGGATATAGTTAGGAGGATAGTGGCTGCAGGTAGAGATCCGGAGAAGGTGAAGATAGGAGATATAATGACTTCTCCTATAGTAGTCGTATCTCCGGAGGCTACGGTAGAGAAGCGGTAAAGGTTATGATCATGTACAAGATAAGGAGATTCCGGTTGTTGAAGAGGGGAAATCGATAGGACTAATTACCGCTACCGATTTGGCAAACCATCTATCTAAGATTAAGGTGTTGTTAGATCCTATCCTGCAAGCAATAGTTAGGGGACCTCCAGAAGGAGGACCTTATGGCTAATCGTATAGCGATTGGCTTTGCTCTCTGAGGAACTGTAACAGATAGTAGTGACCTCCGGCGCCCTTACCGGTAGAGCCGCTATGTTTCCATCCTACGAAAGGCTGTACTCCTACTACAGCTCCTGTAGTGGCTCCTACCGTTCTGTTTATGTAAACAACGCCTGCTTCTATATGTTCGAGGAAGTAGCTCTTCTCGATCGAGTCCTCGGTAAATAGACCGGCCGTAAGTCCATATTCTACATCGTTAGCGATCCTTATTGCTTCTTCAAAATCTTCATACTCTATAACCGCTAAGAAGGGGATGAAGAGCTCTTCTTTTAAAAGCCGGTGATCTTCTGGAAGATCGTCTACAATAGTAGGCAAAACGTAGTAACCATAATCGTATATCCCTCCTCTTAACACCTTTCCTCCAGTTAATATTTTTCCGTCTCTTTTAGCGTCATCACACGCTTTGACGTACCTTTCGAGCGCTTTTTTATTAATTAACGGACCCATGAAGACCTCCTTTTGAGTTGGATCTCCTACTCTAAGAGATTTCGTTACTTCAATTAATGAGTTAAGGAGGGTTCTCTTAACTTTTTTATGGACAATTAATCTAGAAGCCGCGCTACACTTTTGACCTCCATATCCGAAGGCCGCTCTATAAATC
>CALBHZ010000166.1 GCA_937892815.1 uncultured archaeon
TTCAAGCAGAAGACGGCATACGAGATGTAGAGAGGTCTCGTGGGCTCGGAGATGTGTATAAGAGACAGGCATCAATGTTTAGCATTAAAAAGATTTTATTTAGTGGAAGAACGGAGTATCAAGAGGTTATCGTAGCGGAGTTAAGGGAATATGGCATTTCTCTTATTTTAGATGGAAAAATACAAAGTAGCGAGAGAGACGAATTCATATATCATGAAATGCTTGTTCACCCAGCTTTAATAACCCATCCAAATCCTGAAAGGGTTTTATTGATTGGAGGAGGTGAGGGAGCGACTTTAAGGGAGATATTGAAACACAGTACGGTTAAGGAGGTCGTAATGGTAGATATAGATGAGGAAGTAGTTGATATTTGTAAGAAATACTTGGGGAGTTTTCACCGAGGTAGCTTCAACGATCCTAGAGCTAAGTTGATAATAGATGATGGTAGGGAGTTCTTAAGAAGGGAAAAGGGAGGGTGGGACGTAATAGTATTAGACGTCACAGATCCAATAGAGGAAGGCCCCTCTAAACTGCTGTATACTAAGGAGTTTTATGAGTTAGCTAGTAGTAAGCTTAAGGAAGACGGTATCCTCGTTACTCAATCAACAAGCCTTACACAAAATATGGATGCCTTTGCTACTATCTTCAGAACTTTGAGAAAGGTCTTCCCTATAGTAAGGGCTACGAGGGCCTTTGTTCCAGTTTATACAGCCGATTGGTCCTTTACCATCGCTTCTAAGAAACACGATCCACAAGCCGTAGAGAGTGAGGAAGCTGGGAAAAGGGTAAATGAGAGAGGGATAGGGGATTTAAAGTATTACGATCCCTCTTTCCATCCATATTACTTCCATTTACCCAAATTCGTACGTGAGTATATAAACAAGAGCGATAAAATTGCTTTAGATAAAGCCCCCGCCTTTATTTACTGAATAATCTTACAATTCCTATAAACTAGGCTTTAATCTAAGCCTTACTTTAATGCAATGACTAGGAACATAAGAGGTCAAGTATACCTTTTTAGAGGCTTCATATACTTTAAGTCCCATTTTATAAAGGCATTCAGGATCTATCTCTAACACTACAACATTTTCGCTTTTCCTACGTCCTACTTCAATAGCATCTTCAATTGAAGTTGTAAGGTGGACGAAGTTCCTCTTCATAGGCTTTAACCCCTTCTCCATTATAGATGAAAGGTTTTCAAAAGCCGTTCCATGATAGAGCTTTCCCCTATAGGAAACCTCCTTAAATTCAATATCTACTTTATACGTATGTCCATACCTCGCCCTAATCCTATTACCCCTTATCTCAAACCTTCCTTTAGGATCTAAAAGGGCTATTGCCTCGATTACCTCTCCATTTACCCATGAGTAAAGGTGGCTATGAGGCCATCTACTCCTTAAGAACGCAACTAACTCTCCTATATCAATCCATCCCTCCCTACTTACCTTAAGCTCTAGTTGAAGAGCTAAATGCCTTAATATAGCGGATAGAGTCTTACTTAACATAACCCTTCTCTTTCTATCAACTACTAGATCGGCTTTAACGTTACAATGAACACTATCTTCCGTATATCTTCCGCATTTTCTACATCTATACACATCCTTCATTTTTAGTTTAAGCCATGAGGACGGAGTATAAGATCTTTTGTACTTCCATATCTATGATTATCAAAGGATACCTGGGAAAAGCTCTTTTTAAAGGAAACGTTTATCAAAACCTCATGTTCAAGTAGGAATCGTTAGTAATGAAGATCGTATGTGAGTTAGTCCCCAGTACTAAGTTAGAACTTCTCAATAGCCTCGTTAGGGAGTTAACGGAGTGTACCGATGTATTCGATATTCCCGATTCTCCTCTTGGAAGGCCATATCCTAATTCCCTAACCGTAGCCACGTACCTTAAACTTATCACAAATAAGGAGGTCTTTGGCCATATAAGGCTAAAGGATGTAAACCTAAACGCCCTTATATCGTTAGTTAAATCCGCCATCCTCTTCAAGATAGACGCTGTTGTATTGCTACAGGGCGATAATCCAACAATCGGGCCCTCGGTAAGTTTTACGTCTACCGAACAAGCCGTCGAAGTCTTAAAAAGGGAGTTGAAAGGGGAAGAACTTCCCAAAATAGGGGCTTTGTTAAGCTTAAGGTATCCTAAGGAAAGGATCTTACAAAGATTGAGATCAGGTGCAGATCTCTTTTTAGTATTGCGTCTATCGAACCCATCAGATATAGAAGATATATCTAAGGAAGCCAAGAAGTTGGGAATCGAGCTCTACCCCTATGTATTGGTAAAGACCGTTAAAAGCAAGAGGATATTAAGTTCGCTAAGCGGACAATATTCCGTTGAGCTAAACAATCTAGAGAGCTTAATTGAGAACCTAAGGGATCTAGTTAACGGCGTGATTATTTCATGTCCAGGAGATCATAAAGGGTTGGTTGAAGCCGTTAAAATCGCGAAATCGGTAGTTTAATAATAAAGGTAAAATATTACCGTAGGACTTGTCCTCTAGATTGAAGATATTATGTACTAAGTGCAAAGAGAGAGAAGCGGTTGCCTACTTACCTTACTCAAATCAAAAGCTATGCGTCCAATGCTTTAACACCTTTTTCGAAAATAGAGTTAAGAAAACCGTAGAGAAATACCGTATGTTCGAGGAGGACGATGAAATAGGCGTAGCTATCTCTGGAGGTAAAGATAGCGCGAGCTTAATCTACGCTCTCAGATCTATCTATCCAAGGCTTAAGTTAAAGGCCTTTTACGTAAACTTAGGGATAGAAGGGTATTCAGATCACTGCGAGGAAAAAGCCAGAAGGGTAGCTGAAATGGTCAACGCTGAGTTCATAGTATACGATTTAAGGAAGGAAGATGGGGTGAGCGTCGACCTCTTTAGACATACGAACTACAAAAATAAGATATGTTCTCCATGTGGAGTAATAAAGCGCAGGCTATTCGACGTTTTAGCGAAAAGGGCAAATGTAAAGATATTAGCAACGGGTCATAACTTAGATGATATCGTAAGCATTTATTTATCCGGTTTCTTCTCAGGAGACTTTACGTACATAGCTAGGTTAAAACCCGTTCAACCTCCTCTCGTGAACGGATTTCCTAAGAAGGTAAAGCCTTTAATTCGAACCCCGGAAATGGATACGGCCGTTTACGCTATGTACAACAAATTGCCTATAAGAGAGGTCGAATGTCCTCACGCTAAGGGAAACGTGGAGATGAAGTATAAATCCCTTATATACTATATGGAGAAGAGAGATCCTAGGTTTAAGTTTACGGTACTATCCCTATTTTTGAAGAGGTTTATACCTTTAATAGAGGATAAGGTTGAAGAAAAATCTCTCATGAGCTGTAAAAGCTGCGGCTTTCCATCTAGTATGGAAATATGTGGATATTGTAAAAGGATTAACTTACTTAGGGATGTAAAAAGAAAGCTAGGTTTAACTTAACGCTTCCTCATACCATCTCCCCCTCCAACTTTTCTCTTATTCTCTTCTAACTAAAGCCTTTCCTAGCTAATTCAGCTATTTTTACGGCATACTTTTCTTCATTATAGCCAGCAAGAATGAACTAGCGAACTCCTTGGGTTCGGCTCCTCTTTTTTGCGCTCATAATACTCGTTATCAAAGCGCTTCCATAAAGTAAGAGCGGCCTTTCCTCAATAACCTTCTCAATTACCCTTCGATTAGGCACGTCTTTCCCTAAATCTATTACATCGTATCCGTTTACCTTAAGAAAGGTTACAACTAAGTTCTTTCCTAGATCGTATATATCTCCTTCAGCAACGAAATATTTGGCCCTATCTATAAAGCCATCTCTTCCTCACACTTCCTGGCCTCCTCCACCATTACCCTAACGTTCTCCGTAGGTGTAAGAGGAGATAGGGAACATCCAGGAGCGATTATATCAATTCCTCCCTCAATAGCTTTTCGAACCGCCTTCCTTACCTCATTGACGTCTTTTTGAAGGAGAACCGTAATCGGGCTTACATTCCCTACTAACTTCACCTCTTCTCTAGCAAGCTCTTTCGCCTTCATCAAATCGGTTTTAGCGTCTAAGCTTATGGCCTTAGGCCTTATTTCTACCATTTGAGGTAGAATCAGGGTAGCATTTCCACATACGTGAAGTATTATGGGTGCATCGATGCTCTCTATTATCTCCTTTAATCGAGGAGCTACGTGTTTTTCAAAGAACTTAGGGTTCAACATTTCAGGAGAAGCCACCATTTCCTCTATCGTAACTATGTCCGCACCACGTTTCACTTGATGTTTCGCATACTGAATTAGTAGAGGGGTGATCTTCGATAAAGCCGTTGTAACGTAATCTACGTTTCTAACCGTCCATTTCAAAAACCTTTCAATACCGAACGCTTGAGCCGCTACGGAAAACGGACCAACTATGCCTGAGATTATAGGGGCTCTATCTCCCACCTCCTTCCTAAGCATTTCTATAGCGCTCAGTACTGCTGGGACCCTCCCCTTATCTAATATTTCGTTAGGAAACTCGAACTCTTTAGGGCTCTTGTTTATCGGAGTTTCCACTTCTGGAAATTCGTGCTTTCCTCCCATCTTAACCCTTGCACCGAGAGCTTCGGCCTCAACGGTTTGATCGAAGGGAACCCTCACCGACTCGAAGCCTAAAATAGTATGACCGGCTAAAGCTAGCTTAGCCATCTTATTTGAATTCATATGTGCTTCTGGCCAAAATACGCCTATCTTTTCCATAACTTCAACGGTTCCCGTTTGATTTACGCATATTACGGGGATTTCCCTCTTCTTGCCGTACAGAGCTCCTAAGACCCTTTCCCTATGTCTCACCTTCAAGTTCACACCTCGTAATTATCCAAAATGAATTTCTCTACATCCTCCTTAACTTTAGGTAGGGTTAGCTGATAAATCTATCTTGATCGTCTGGAAGTTCAGATAACTCTTCTTCTGAATTTAAACTCTTTAGCTCTAAATCGTTTAGCCTTAAATACCTATCGTTAGCCGCCTCCCTTATCAGCTTTAAAGCCGTTAAAGTGCGCTTCTCGCTCTTAGGTAATAGCTTTCGTTATTTCCCTACCATAGCTCTTTCTAACCTCTAAGCCATATCTGGAGATAGTACGAAGACTCGAAGATCTCTTTCTGTACTCTAAGTACTTCCTCTCCCCAACTAGGATTTAAGGTCATTTGAGCAACGAAACTCAGTTTCAAGCTGAATAGCTGGTGAGCCTAAATTTACAACCCCCTTCATGACATTTTAGTAATCCTTTCGTGGTTTCTCCTTAAGCTCTTTAAAGACCTCTCAGAACCTAGTCTTGGAGCGTACTTTACTTCCGGTATTACCGACTCCTTTACTATCGCTAAATCAAATCCGTATCCCAAAGGATGTTTAGATATTCCGAAAATGAGCTCATTAGGACTTGAGAACTCCATTTATTGTAAAGCTTAAACATTAATTCTGCAACATATAGGAATGCGTTTAATAGGTATATCTCAACTCCACAATTAAGCTAAATTTTTATTTAAGGACATCTGGAGATGAATTTGGCGGATGATGATAGGCCGATGTAATGAAAAGTGATTTAAGCGTCGCATTCTGACGCTTCCGGAATAAAGGTTATATTTATCGCTTTATCAGCTATTTATCGTAATGTTTAGCAGGGGAAGAGAAGTAACTTGTCCTAAATGTGGATTCAAATTTGATATAAGCTATGGCAGAACGTTTGCATGTTACGGATGTAACTACTCCGTTTTAGGAGATTGTGGATACATAAAATGTCCAAACTGTGGCCATGAATTCCCATCTACATAACCGCCCAAAGCTTAATTCCAAGGCTCATGGTTAAGGTAATTAATACGCTAAAAACCCCTCCTATTAGTAAAGCGAGGATAGCCTTCTTCTTCCTTATGCCGAAAATGTAAGCCGCTAAACTGCCCGTCCATATTCCCGTTCCTGGAAGAGGTAGGGCAACGAAGGCTATCAGTCCTATAAGCCCCCATCCTAGATATGGCTTCGCTTTCTTCCTAACTTTACTAACGTATTTCAAATACGTGTTTGCGACTTTTCTTAAACGAGTTCTTTCTAGCTTAATCATTAAGGAATCAACCATAGGTAAGGCAATCGGTAAAGTAACCGAAAGAAAGACGATTCCTAAAATAGAAGGCAGGAGAGCTTCTACGATAGAGCAACCTTCTGTAATTCCGACGATTACCGCGTACCTTCCTTCAAAGGAGGGAACTAAGGATAGTAGGAATACGTAAATGTACTTATTTAAATCCATTATGCACGTTATCGCTTCCGCTACTAATAATATTTACATCGGGGTTATTGATATATTTCACACGATTTTATAAAATCGATTAATAACCTGTTCTTAACGATACATAACTTAGGTTTGAAAGCGAAGCTATACCTCCTAGTTAAGGATAAAACTTCTCCCGGATCCGCTACTCCTCCTAGATCTATCATTACCACATCTACTCTTCCATTTAAATGATCGTTAATTAGCTTCTTAACCTCGTTTACCTCTGTAGCGTCCCTCACCTCAATTACAACATTAGTAAAGTCCTTCAACCTCTCCCTAGCTCTACTAACCTCTAAAGCGCTCTTATCTACAGCGACCACCTTCTCGGCTATCTCGGCTACGATCTTAGTAGTTTTACCGGAAGCACATCCTATTTCGAGAACGCGATCTTTTCCTTTAATTAAAGCCCTCGCCGCCTTTCTGTACCTCTTCACATCGCTCGTTAAAATTACGCGAACTACCATCTTCCTCCTTGACTTAACGGCTTCTAAAAATTAAGAAAGCAAGTTCGTGATGCGGGCAATTTGCCTATTCCTCCTTTGTATTACCATTAAATCCTTAACGACTGTTTGCAGGGAGAAGCGGAGAGCTTGGAGTTTAGGATCTTTTACATTGCTCAATATCTTAATGTAGAACTTCAAGAACCCTATTAAGACGTTTAGCTGGGTATCCAATTTAGTTAAGTATGACGTTATGTGGGAGGAGAGGTCGAACATCCCTCTTCGCTTTCGATCATTAACTATCCTATCTACGAACCTCTCTAGATCGTTTAATACCTCTATAG
>CALBHZ010000167.1 GCA_937892815.1 uncultured archaeon
ATGATACGGCGACCACCGAGATCTACACCGTCTAATTCGTCGGCAGCGTCAGATGTGTATAAGAGACAGATGCTTTTAATCGTAGCTCCTTACGTAGACGAGAAGGCCGTAAAGATAGCTAAGGAACAGGGTGTAGAGGTATATACGAAGGTGTAAGCAATATATCTACAACGATATATTTAATACATGGACTTTTAAATCTAATGCGATATGAAGAAGGCCTTTGCTTTATCGATTGTACTTATCCTCGCGTTTTCCCTCTCCTTTACAGCTAGAGCGCAGCCGGTATTTCCAAGAAGCTTGATCTTTACGATATATGAAGACGGAGCGGTATTCGTAGATTACGAGCTGGATGTAGATCCTACCTATCCTAGCGTGAACGTTACCCTCTTCGGATATACCTTTGAGAACTTAATGGTAGTAGACGGAGAAGGCCTTCCCCTAACCTTTAGCTTGTCGAATAATACGGTTACGGTGAATACGCTGGGTTCTTCAACGGTACGCATATCGTATACTACGTTAGACTTAACTAGCAAGTTCGGCAGGTATTGGAGCTTCAACGTTAGCGTACCCGTAACCTCCGTAATCGTACTTCCAGAAAGAGCGTCGATAATAAGCTTGAACAAGGTTCCGGACTCTATAGAGAGCAGGGGTGGGAAAACCGTTGTAACCATGCCTTCTGGAGATATCGAGATAACGTACGTAGTTGGAATTGTAGGAACCAAGGAGCACGCCCAAGTAGTGCTAAACGACGTTGAGGAGGTAATTGGAGAAATTAAATCGTTGGGCGTAATTGTTAGCGATGCCGAAGACCTCCTTTTAAAAGCTAAAGATGCTTTCAATAACGGAAATTACGTTCTAGCTGAAGATCTCGCTAGTCAAGCTAAGGACCTTGCAGTACAGATCAATCAAACTGCTTTCCAAGCTAAGGAGGCCATAGATGAAGCCGATAGAGCTATAGCTGAAGCCGAAGAAGAGGGGAGGGAGGTAGGGTTAAGCGAGGCTAGGGATCTGCTAGACCAAGCCAAGGAGAGCTATGGAAAGGGGAATTATCAGAGCGCTCTTAACTTAGCCGTTCAAGCTAAAGATCTAGCTGAAGGAGCTAAGCCATCGGCTAAGTTCCCGTACATATGGATCTTGGCTTTAGTCATCGTAGTAGCCTTAGTAGGGCTTATAGCTTACAAGGCTAAGGGGAAGGGAGCTTATGAGAAGGAGGCGAGAGAGGTGGATTTAGGGAAGATCTTCAAGGAAAGGCCTTACTTAAAGCTAGAGGATAAGGAGGTTCTGAGGTTCTTAGCTGAGAGCGGAGGAGAGGCCTTTGAATCCGAGATAAGGGAGAGGTTCCAGCTCCCTAGAACCACTACCTGGAGGTTAATTAAGAGGTTGGAGAAGGAAGGGATAATCGAGGTTAGAAAGGTAGGAGGGCGGAACTTAGTAAAAATAAGGTCGGATTTCGTGAAGTAGCGGAATTATTAATTTAATAT
>CALBHZ010000168.1 GCA_937892815.1 uncultured archaeon
GGGCTCGGAGATGTGTATAAGAGACAGAGGTTAAGACAGGTCAAGTCCTCCTCAGCTCCGCTATGATCGTAGATCTTCTCTCCGTAGTTTCCCTTACTCTCCTTCTAGGGCTCGTAGACGTATCCATAACCCTATACGTCTTAGCGGCCTTGGGGTTGCTCTTCATCGCTCCAAGGATAGGGCGTTGGCTCTTCTCGAAGTATAAGGGGAATGTCGTTGAGCTAGAGATGAAGTTCATTCTCTTCGTACTTCTCTCCTTAGCCGTTATCTCGGAAAGGGTATACGCAAGCGAGGTAGTATTCGTCTTTATAGCTGGCCTGCTCTTCTCTACACTGCTCAAACAACATGGAACTTTAGAGGAAAAGCTTAGAGGAATCGTATTCGGGTTTATGTCGCCCTTGTTCTTCTTTAAAGCCGGAACTATGGTAGATCTAAAGATAATGAACTTCGAAGTATTAATGATTACTGTAACCGTAATCTTACTGGCTTTCGCAAGCAAGTTCATCGGAACCTATTCCGTAATAAAAAGGGTATGTAACCCTAAGTTCGCAAGCTTCGCCGGCTTCCTCTTCAACTACAGGCTTACCTTCGGCATAATCGCATCGGTCTTTGGCTTTAAGTACAGACTTATAAACGAAAGTATTTACCTCGCTCTCATGGGTACGGTCTTATTAACTTCGATAATCTCTTCAATCTTCCTTAAGAGGTTCCAACACGTAACGCCTATGGAGCTAGAATGAAGAGCATTTAGCTATCCATTTTAGAACGTTCATCTTACGATTAGAGATCTTCGATTCTTCACAAAGCCTTTTTAATTAAAGCCCTTCGTAGGAGAGCTACCTACTCAGCTTTTCTACGAACTCCCAAAAATCTCTACAATAATCTCCAATTTCCTCTTCATTCCAATCCTCTCCATGTAGCCTAAGCTCTACGTTTACTTCTCCTTCTAATTCAAATACTTGAACGATAACGATCTTCTCATCGCTATATCTACCTACGATAAATCCACGATATTTCGCAACCTTTGCTCCATCTTCTCTCAACCACTTAACTACCTCATTTTCTACCTCAGCTATCGGATATGATCCTTTAAACCCTCTCTTCTCGACTTTACACACTTTTTGTCGCCAAAATTCTGAATTAACATCTAATATCGTTATCAAATCCCCGAACTCCTCCTCTATCATCTTCCCTTTCTCATCTAAACGATCCGCTATATTCACTATAGCTTTATATCCCTCGTAATCTAACACGAATTCATCGAAGGCGTATTCGGCAAGTTCTTTAAACGCCTTAGCTAAGTTCTTAGAAGCTAAGTACCTAGGAAAAGCCCGATTTACTTCGTAAACGTCATCTCCTTCGAACTCCTCCGAGTACTGATCGATTACGCTCTTCAAACGATCGCTAACCTCCCTCAAAACCTCCTTAGCTCTTCTCTCTCCAATCAACCCCTTCCTCAATAAGATCGATCTGTACTCGTAAGGAGAATCCTCAAGTATGAAACGCAAGGAGAGCTTAGCCTCATCGACTACGATCTCGACGTCATCTAATAAATCCTCTAAGTACTCAACACATCTCTTATCTCCAAACCTACCTAGAGATCTAGCTGCGTAAGCTCTAACGTTCTCGCTCTCATGAGATAAAAAGCCAATTAAGGCGTTTACGGTCCTATCTCCGGCTCCTTCAAATTCGTTAATTACATCTAATACGGTTATAGCCGAAAGCTCGTCTTCTCCATGCTCATCTAAATACCTATAAAGCTCATCCAAAACATCTTCACCAAACCTTCCTAAAGAAGATATAGCGGCTTCAACCGCGTAATCATCCCAATCTACATCCAATATCTTAACTAAAGCCGAAATAGATTCAGGACAACGTATCTCGCCTAATATACGAGCTATATACTCAGCGTAGTACCTAGCTAGCCCTTCCTTCAAGTACTTCTCAAGCTCTCTGAGAAGAGCTGGAAGAGCCTCTCGACCCATTTTAGCTAGCTTATCCATAGCCTCTGCCGGTTCAACAGCCTCCTCCCTCCCTTCGTAAACTTCAATTCTATCATTTACCTTTAAGGCATTAATTAACTCCTCTGCTTCTCCGTTCATGCATAACGTCAAAGGTTCTTCAACTATATACTTTGCTACTGTGCTTCTTATCGCTTATACGCAACTCTCCAATGTGACCTTTGAATAAGCGGAAGGATTTCATAAAAGGCCTTCGTAAGCGCCTTTCTATAAACTTAAAATTTAAACTTCTACTTTTTATTCTGTAATTCTTCCATAAAGCCTTAACTTCCCTTAATAGGCCAAAATGTCCTTATCCCTAATCGTCTGAAATGTCGATCATCGCTTACTACCTTACCCTTCAACTTTTTAGCTATTGAAGCTATACATGCATCTGCAAAAGGAATATCCGGGTTTTCCAAAAGCATCCTCCCAGCGATATAAGCATCTTCAGGCGTAAAAGGCTCTATCCGAGATCCCTTGCTTTCCAGCATCCTTATTTTAATTTTAGAACCCTCATATCCAATTCTCTTACCTCCTATCTTAATGAACTCAACTACAACTATTGATGGAATTACCAGCTCTCTCACAGCTTTAAGCATGAACTTTTGAAGAGCT
>CALBHZ010000169.1 GCA_937892815.1 uncultured archaeon
ACCGCTTTAGCTAAGAGCGTTTTGCCGGTACCGGGCGGGCCATATAGCAACACTCCCTTTGGCGGCTCGATACCTAATCTTTCGAATAGCTCGGGATGTCTCAGGGGAAGCTCTACCATCTCCCTGATCTTCTGGATCTCCTCCTTTAACCCTCCGATATCTTCGTAGGTAACGTGAGGTACTCCTCTCAGCAGCTCTCCTTTCTCGGATATCTGAATTAAAGTCCTTTGATTTACTATAACGGCATCGGCTAGCGGGCTCATAGCTACTACCTGGAAGGTAAGCCTACCTCCAAAGTAGGGGACCATAACGTTGTCTCCCTTAGTTAAAGGTATGCCCTCAAGCGCATCGGCTATATACCTTTCATCTATTGGAGGGATATTTTCGAGAGGGGCTAAAATGACCCTTTCAGCCGGCAAGGCTTTAACCTTCCTTATAATTACGGTATCTCCGATCGCGACTCCTGCGTTATTTCTAGTAAGCCCATCTATCCTTATTATGCCACGTCCTTCATCCGAAGGATATAGAGGAAGGCATTTGGCTACCGTCCTCTTCCTACCCCTTATCTCTATTACGTCGCCGGTAGATACCCCTAAAGCGTCCATAACGTCGTAATCTATCCGAGCGACTCCTCTCCCAACATCTCTCGTATACGCCTCAAATACCTTTAAAGTAACCGAGCTCCCTCCTAAAGGCTCAACCATCTTTCTCCATAGATGTTTAAAAGTAACAGTTTATTAGTCTTACTTACGTTTCTTCTTGTTCAAAATCCCTATTATTTTAGACCCACGTAACTTAAGTGGAATTTCAATAAAACGCTATAGCAATGCTTCCCTCAGCTTTTTAAGGGATCCATACGGATCATGAACGGATTCTACGATGCCTAAAACGTCCTTCTCCTTAAACTCTAGAGCTACCTTCCTCCACGGTATCGATCCTCCATCTAACGAGAGGTGGGCATCGAAGCTTCCATCGTTGTCGTGAAAATGTATCTCTATTACCCTATCCTTTAAGCTTAGGAACTCGTCTAGAGAGGAGGAGAGGAAGGCGTGACCTATGTCTAGAACGATTTCGAATTCCAAGTCCTTAAAGTCGCTAGGTAAAGTCAATAGGTGCTTAGCTTTAGGCTCTCCGTTCTCCACTCCTACCCTTAACCCTATAGATTTGGCGAAGTCCAATAGCTCGTACGTCGATTCTAGGTTTAACTTTCTGTGTTCTTCGATTTTACCTTCGCTTTCTACCTTCCCCGAGTGTAGAACGTAGCATAAGGCGTTTAGCTCGGATGCCTTCTCCATGCTCTCCTTATGTGCTCTTATAGATTCCTTCCTTCTATCCTCCTTTAGAGAGGCTATATTTATTCCATCGTAAGGTCCGTGAACGGTGAACTGGAAGCCCGATTTAACGAGCTCCTTGAGCTTTCTCAAATGATCTCCTCTTATAGCCAACGTCCCGTTATCGACTAGCTCGTACAAGCCGATAGTAGGCTTCTCCTCCAACCAATCCTCTAACCTCCTCCTGTTTAGCTCTAAATATAGTAAGGAGAGGCCTACCTTCATGCTTAAATCCAAGTAGTATTTAGGTAATATAAGCTTTGGTGATCGTATGCCGGAGATCTGGCTACCTTACGGCGATGTTGAAGTAGTTCTAAGCTTAAAGGCGGAACAGCTTTCCCAAGAAGTTAAAGTCGAAGATGGAGAAGTGGATTTAGATGAAGTAAGGGAGAGGATTGAGAGCCTAGAATTCGACTTCAGTAGAGGCTTAACCGTTTTAGATGAAGGGCCTTACTCTATACAGATCTTAGATCTAACGATCAGCACCTTAGGGCTAAAGCCATCCGATATAAGGCTTTTAGCCCCTGCAAAAACCTGGAGGGTTTTGGAGAGGAGAGGGTTCAAGAGGCCGTCTTCGGGGTATTCTTCCTTAGGAATCGTAGATGGATGTAGGATAACCGCGCCTTCAGAGGTCGAAAGAGGAACTTTAGTTATATCGGAGGTAGGGTTCGACGTTCTCTACGGTTTTAAAGGGCCTTGGAGCGCGGTATGCGATAGCTTAGATCTCAAAGGAGAGGTTATCTTGGATTTGGGCAAATATCGACCGCAATCCCACTTGCCCAACTGTCAGGCTTACATAGGCGGCGCAGAATGGTCGCCCGATGCCAAGAAAATACTCTATTATGTGACAGTCGAAGACGGTCATGAGGTCTACGATATGGACATATATATGATCAACACGGATGGGACCGGTAACATATAAATCGCCGCATCTCCTGATGAGAAAGAAGGTGGGGCCTCGTGGAGCCCTGATGGAACAAGAATAGCCTATGTAAATGGGACGACTGGAAAAATTTACGTGGTAAAAATAGAATGAATTTACTCATATGGAAACTGTTCTGAAGATTGGGGGTGAAAGATGAAAAAGGTTTTAATACTTTCACTTTGTTCTACCATCTGTCTCTTATACACATCTGACGC